>JAUIAG010000309.1 GCA_030425355.1 Verrucomicrobiia bacterium | reverse complement strand
GCAGAAGGAAAGCTCCGACGGCTGCCATCATTGATTCACAGAGTGTCAAAACTGCAGCATGGAAAGGCACCTGGGGCTATGATGCCGGAAAGAAAATCAAGGGAAGGAAGCGCCATGTGCTGGTTGATGCGTTTGGAAACATTCTTTTTCTGGATACGCATTCGGCGACGATCCAGTAGAGGGATAAGAAGTGTCCCAAAAGTCGTTTTTTCTCACTGTGTTCAAAGGCTTCCAATCGCCGCCCATCGCAGCTAGGATTGGCAGCCTGAACCCGGTATTCACATAAGATGAGCAAGGAATTGAATTTCAAGCAGGAACTGACGGCGGCGTTTGGACAGCCGATCGCGGAGAATCCCACGCAGGTGATGGTCGAGGCGGCCTACCGGCATCACAATCTGGACTGGCGCTACCTGACCATCGAGGTTTCACCCGAAGGGCTGAAGGATGCCGTCGCGGGAGCCAGGGCCATGGGATTCCGTGGATTCAACTGCACCATCCCCCACAAGGTCGCCGTCATTGAACATCTGGACGGGCTGGGCGAATCCGCCAGCCTGATGGGAGCGGTCAACTGCGTGGTGCGGCGCGGGGACCGGATGATCGGGGAGAACACCGACGGAAAAGGCTTCGTGGAATCACTGCGGACGCTAACTGATCCGGAGGGCAAAAAGGTTGTCATCTTCGGAGCCGGGGGTGCAGCGCGGGCGATCAGTGTGGAAGTCGCCCTTGCAGGGGCATCCCACATCACCATTGTCAATCGCAGCGAGGCCCGCGGCAATGAACTGGTGTCGCTACTCAAGGCCAAACTCCCGGTTGGGGTGAGCTTCGTGCCATGGAAAGGCGATTATTCCATTTCTGACGGCACCGATGTCGTTATCAACGCCACATCGATCGGGCTCTTTCCCGATGTCGAGGCCAGACTGGCCCTGGACACCTCCACCCTGAAGGAAGGCATGGTGGTGGCCGACGTGATTCCCAATCCGCCGACGACGCGGCTGGTTTCCGACGCAAGGTCCAGGGGATGCAGGGTCATTGACGGACTGGGGATGCTGGTCAACCAGGGGGTGATCGGAATTAAATACTGGACCGGTGTCGATCCGGATCCGTCGGTGATGCGCCGGGCCCTTGAGGAGGTTTTCGGCGCCTGAGCGCCCATTGACCGGCAGCGCCGCCCGCAGCACAGTATTCAGGAGAGAGAAAGCATGAAACAACTTTTCAACACACTGGCCCTTTGTTGTCTGACTCAGTTGCCCCTTCACACCATGGCTCAGAATGTCACAACGGAAGTCCGGCACGGGCAGACCAGCTGGGTGCTCCGTTCCGATCAGATTGAAATGGCTGTCACCCGTCTCGGCGGACACATGGCCCCCGTCACCTTCTACCGGGAGTCTCCGGACCCGGTGATGCCGTATTATATCAGCCCGTGGCAGGAGGAAGGACATGCGGAGTTTCCCGCCCGGGTGCTGGCTCCACTGCGCGGAGATTTCTTCTGCCTTCCCTTTGGAGGCAACGGCAGAGCATGGCAGGGCGAACAGCATGAACCCCACGGTGAAACCGCCACGGGAATATGGACCATGGAGGAGGTCCGCACCGATGCCGGTGGATCCACTCTTGTGCTGTCGATGCAAACCCGCATCCGTCCGGGAAAAGTCACCAAAATGCTCAGCCTTCTCCACGGACAGAATGCGGTTTATTCGACTCATGTGATCGAAGGATTCTCCGGACCGGCGCCGCTGGGCCATCACGCCACTCTCGCCATGCCGGAAACCGAAGGGGCCATAAGGATATTCCACAGTCCGGTTGAATTCGGGATGACCAACCCGGGCGTGTTCAGTAACCCGGCCAGCCGCGAATATCAGCAACTGGAGCCGGGCAGGCGCTTTGAAAGCATCAGCGCCGTGCCTTCGATCTTCAAAAATGCCCCGGATGCCGATCTCTCCAGACTGCCGGCGAGGAAGGGCTTTGCCGATCTGGTCATGCTGATCCAGAAGATCGGCGACACACCGTCCTGGGTCGCTGCGCTCAACGCGGAAGAGGGATGGATGTGGTTCAGCCTCAAGGACCCGCGCGTGCTCCGTGGAACTGTCTTCTGGCTTGAGAATGGCGGCCGCCACGGGTTCCCATGGAACGGACGGAATAACTGTGTCGGCATCGAGGAGGTAACCGCTTTCTTCGCCGATGGCCTTGCAGCCTCCATCGAACCCAACCAGCTCAACTCCACCGGAATCCCCACCACCACCATTCTTTCGGACAGTTCCCCTGCCCGCGTTCATTACGTTCAGGGTGTGACCCGCATACCGGATGGCTTTGAGGATGTCAGTGGGGCCACATTCCATGACGACGGCCATCTGACATTCCATTCGGGATCAGGCAGGTCCGTCAATGTGCCGGTCCGATGGAAGTATGTCATGGACGGCCGGTTGTGAGATTACCGGCATCATCACCCCGTGCAGCCAGTCATCATTGACTGACAAGCCGGATCATGGACCGACCGAAGGCTTCGCCCATGGCGACCATGATTTTCGCGCTGCCCAGATAATGATAGCCCCGATCTGAGCCGTGATTGTAAAACCGGACCCAGTCTGGTGACTGCCACACATTTTCGCGCACCATTTTTTCCAGCTCCGGATCCATGAACTGCCGGGTCGGGACATACTCCACGCTCCCGGCCATGGACGGTTCGGAAGCCACAGCTTCCTGCGCCCGATGAAATTCAGCATTGTCACTGGCTCCCAGCTGGCCAATCACCACGGGCAGGTCCGGCACACCAAGGTCGCTGCGGACTGATTCAATCATCCGCGTGAGCCGCGTAGTATAGTCGGCATAGCCCTTCTCTCTCTGACTGCCGTCGACCATGTCGTTCCATCCCTGAAACCACACCATCCCGGCGAGTTCAAGCTTTCGGCCACTGTCGGGATCGTATTGAGGAAAATACTCCCCCGGATTCTCCAGGGCCGCCCGGGTGTGGGCAATCATGTCGCGGTAGGCCCTGCCATAAGGCTCCCTCACATCATCAAGAGTGGCATCCGGGTTGCGGCTCCGGAGTCTTTCCAGTTCCATCTCGAGTTCCTCCTCCGTCGGTTGATCCGCATTTGGAGGAAGGAAATCACGGCGGACACTGCGGCCACCCCAGCAGGTCTTAATCAGGGCAACCTGGTGGTCGAAGTGCTCACCCAGCACCCAGCCAATGCCCAGTTCCGGTCCGAGCTTCCATTCATTGGCCCCATACCCAGGTCTGAGTTTCCCGCCCCGCTCCCCGTCCGTTGTCCACACCCACACGTCGCTGCGTTCCGCCCACTTTCCTTCCATGGTCTTCCACTGCTGGAACTGCTCCGCTGTTTCTTCATTATAGATAAGATACTCCAGGGTCCGGAGGGAGGCGTGCCCCTGCATGTTGGATTGACCAGCCAGTAGAAAAACTTTGACCGGCCCTTCTTCAGATGCCGGCCACGGATCCCGATCAAAGGCGGACTCAGGGACCTGCGGGAACGCATCCTGCAAAACCATCAGAACACAACAGCACGACACAAGCTTCAAAAGCAGAAATGGAGTGGAAGATTTCATGAAGGAACAATATTCGCATGGTGCCTGCGGCAGGGAGCCCCAGCAAGTCTTCTTGTGGTCTTTAAGTGGCTTCATTTAAAATTTTTTTCGGCTTGCCAATGCATATAAGAATTCAGCCCGGGAAGCACCCGGGCTGAAAGATTGGGGAGGATGCTGTTTTTCCACGGTGTAAGTGCCTGGCACTCAGGGAACCGGTCTGCATCACTCACTTTGTCTTGGTTCCGTTTGAAATAAACGACATAATAAGGACCACAACGCAAGAGGAAATTTCATGAAGAAAATCGGGGATTTGCACCTATCGTTTGATGTCGGTCACAGTTCGATCGGCTGGGCCGTTCTGCGCCAATCGCCTGTGGCTGGTAAACCAGAGCCGGAAATTCTTGGAACGGGCGTTGTCACCTTCGGTGCCGATGACTGCCTCGCTGTCAATCGGCGCAAGTATCGGCAAGCTCGTCGGAACGTCAGAGCCACCCGCCAGCGGATCGAGCGAATGGAAAAACTACTGGCTCATCTGGGATTGTTCTCAGCTGCAGAGCTCGCGGCAAAGCATGCCCAAGGAACAGGCGACAGCTTTTCCTGGCGGAAGGCAGCGGCAGTCCTGACAGCAGTGCGTGAGAACAAACCTGTACCGGCTATGAGTTGGACTGATTTGTGGGAGATCCTTAGATGGTATGCTCATAACAGAGGTTACTTCTCGCCACCTTGGGGAAACCAGAGTGATGTCCCCTCTCAAGCAGAAAATGACGAAGTTTCTGACACTCAGAAGGTAGCCAATGCAAATGCCACCATGAAGGAGTTTGGGACTGATACTATGGCAGAAACCATCTTGGCGTATTCCCAATGGTATGACCGAGAAGTTGCCGAGTGGCAGCAGGGAAAAAGATTAGACAAACCTCGCCACTTCAAAGGTCTTAATGCTGCTTTCGATCGGGATAGCGTCGTTTGGCCGGAGGTCAACAAGATCCTCTTTGCCTTAAAGGGTCAGTTTGAAAAATTGGATGATGCTCTGATTCGGACTTTGCTTGGAAATGATCCCGACCCGATGAAGGACAGAACGGCATGGCAAACAATCCCGTGTCCTAATATAAAACTTCCTAAAAGGTATCATGGAGGGCTGCTCTTCGGTCAATTGATACCGCGTTTTGACAATCGCATCATAGGTGTCTGCCCTATTCATTTTGCTAAAAGGCAGGCTGAATTGCTGGCCGCTGGGTTTTCTACAAAGGAGGCCAATCATGAAGCCGCAAAACAGTCCAAATTACCCGCCAAATCCTCTTCAGAATTCTTACGCTTCCGATGGGCAATGCAGCTGGCCAATGTCTTCGGCGCTGCTTCGGACGAGCGCGTGACACGACCACTGTCCAGTGAAGAGCGACACGCACTCACAAGGCTCGCCGCGGAATCCGGCGTGTTTACAAAACAACGGTTTATCAAAGCCGTTCGATCATTGACTAACTGGACCCGAGACAATTTGGACGCTATGCTGATGCATCCAGAGGCTGAACGCTCGCTTGAGCTTGACCCTGTCCAGAATACAATCAGAAAGTCACGATTAACTGATGCTATTGTGCAGTTGCCAGAGCGCTTTCAGAAGCGTCTCCGTGGACGACTGACAAATGGCAAGTCGGTCACGTTAGGCGAAGTTCGAGAATGGTTGAATGAGGAAGATGCCATAGCCTTCGACGCCGTCGTTGACCGCGTGATGGATGCGGCAAGTACAAGGCGAACCAGAAAACAGATCGCACCGAATCGTGATGACTTGTTGGCTGAGAAACTAAAGGTTGAGTTCCCATCCGGCCGCGCACCATATGCCCGGCCTGTCCTCCGGCAGGCTGCAGAGGAAGTTATGAAAGGTTGGGATCCTCGCGCTGAGCAGAATGTTCTACAACCGCGTGGTTGTCTCTGCCAGACAGAGCAGATAAAAGAGGCTCAACTTCAACGACGGCTGGAGGAGAAAACAAATAACCATTTGATTCGTCACCGGCTCTTGATCTTGGAACGATTACTGGCTGATCTGGTCGCGGCACCTGAGTTTGCAGGCGGCGACAAGTCGCGGATTACTGCGATGGCAATTGAGGTCAACAGCGAGTTGCGAACCCTCTCTGGAAAGACAAGCAAGGCACGGGAAAAAGACCTTGAAGAACGGCAAAAGGATTTCAGATCAGTGGCGAAGAAAGTAGAAGAAACCTGTCAGAGGCGGGGTGCCCGACCAACCGCCGGTCTCATCCGGAAAGCACGCGTAGCTGAAGACTTGGGCTGGTGCTGTCCCTACACAGGAAAAGAATTCAGCATCGATACGTTGATTGATGGAA
>JAUIAG010000308.1 GCA_030425355.1 Verrucomicrobiia bacterium | reverse complement strand
GCCAACCGCCTGTCGGATCTTCAGAAGCCTTTCTGCAGCCCACTCCGGGAGCGGCAGTCTGACTCTCCCCAGCAGCGCAAAAAGACCATAGGACAGGCAGAGCACCGCCAGAGTGATAAGCCCCAGCATCAGCATCTTCCCCGACAGTGAACCGATTTCCGGGTGGTTGCTGACCCACCGTCCCAGCGGGATCATGGCCAGTCCGGCAAAAACCAGCATGAAAACCAGTCCGAAAAGACGGTCCACAAACACCGACGTGAAGGCCGATTCCATTTTCTCTGGATTCCTTCGTGCCGCATACCATGCCTTGACGACATCGCCGCCAGTGGATCCGAGCATGAAGGAATTGAAAAAATACCCTGCCATGGTGATGGACAGCAGCTGCGGGAATGTGGCATGGCATTCGAGTCTGTCCAGGAAGGCCTTCCACCGGCACACGCCGGCAACCACGGTGACACCAACACAGCCGACACTGGCCAGGAAGAGAAGGGGATCCACCGCACGGAAGCGGTCTAAAATCCCGGATGGACCGACACGCCACACCTTCAACCACTTTTCGGCAGAACTCAGTCCATCCCACGAATCGGTGGACTGAATTGCTTCCATCCTCAGCGCCGCATAAACCACCCACAGCATCAGGCCGGCCGCCAGAACCACTTTCAGGATTCTGGCAATCCGCCTGTTTCGGGGGTTTCCCGAGATGGACTGACTCTCAGCGCTCACGCCACGGCGTACTCATTCCCTTGAGGAACACAGGGCCGATTCTGATGATCGACTTTCAAGGACTGGTGGATGACGGCGATTTTCCGGTCCTCACACGCCGGCTCAGCAGGGCATGATCCTGCCAATCATCCGTTTGAAATTGAGAAGACAATAAAAATTTTACCCGACAGGTCTGGTCTGCCGGGGATGTTGCAACTGAAAGAATTTTTCCTGGTGAAGAGCTTGGGTACTGCCGGGCCGGATCGATGATTCCGAACCGGTCGAACCGGTGGGATCGTGAGTGACCGGTGCCCTGCAGGCTGGCTCTTCTCACATGTCGGCGTAGCGGGCTGCCAGCATGGCCGAGAACTTGGCCGCTTTCATGCGACGGCGTTTCTTTACACTGGGCTTCTCGAAGTGGCGATGGTTGCGGACCTCCTTCAGAGTGCCTTCGCGGTCGAGCTTTTTCTTGAGGCGGCGAAGCGCTTTGTCTACCGGTTCGCCTTTGCGGATGCGTACTTCAGTCAAGTCAGAATTCCTTTCTGGGTTCTCGTTTTGAAAAATAAAAATTCTTATCAGCCGAACATTTCAGCATGACAGGGAGCGGAAAAATATGGGATCCGCGCGTCTCTGTCAATCGGTTAATTCCCGTCAGGTTTTAGCCATGATCCGGCAATATCCGGGGCCGGGGCAAATTTCCAGTCCTGGCGGATCCAGTCGGCAAGGAGGCCGATCTGCTCCTCAGTGAGAATGGATTCGTCGAGGAAGGCGGGCATGCGGTCATTACTGTCGCCGTAGAATTTCGGGTGGGCCGGGTTCGCGATGAATCCCGTCAGCCAGTCCTTTGATCCGTAACCGGTGAGAAGCGGTGCCGTGGCGTCCTCATCCGGCAATTCAAACTCGTGGCAGTCCACACAGCCGAAGGTGTAGACAAGGTGTTCCCTGCCGCTGGCGATGGTGGCAAGCATCTGTTCGGTGGCCGATTCGGCATCCAGTTCGGTCTGGTAGGGCAGACCAGCCTGGGCGGACAGGGCTGTAATGACCTCGGTCAGTGCGGTTGTGTCCTCATCATCAAGGCCGCTGAGGTCCTCCTCGATGAACTCGGCCATTTCGCCTTCGCGGAATTCCGTGCCGCCAAACATCCGGCCCGACTGGAAATGTGACTGCTGGAGGAGTTTTTCAATCCATGGAACGCTGGCAAACGCAAAAAGGTCCGGAGCTGACTGGGGATCTTCAGGAATCAGACCCTGTCCGTCATGGCCATTATAGCGATGGCAGCTGGCACAATGTGCTGCAAAAAGTTCAGGGCCACGGGTCATCGGGTCCTGCTTCAGCATCGCCAGCGCTCCCTGAGGGGGGATGCCGTCCGTGGCGAGCTGGACAGCCCTGCGGCCCTCCATCATCGCTGTTTCACGCTGGATGTTATAATCCTCGTCCCAGTAATCCGTCAGGAAGGCCTTGAGACTGAGTCCGGCAATCACGCAGAGAACAAAGAGTCCGATGGTGCAGTTGGCGCGATGGCCCCAGCGGTGCCTGCCCGCGATTGGCATGGCGAGGATAAACAGGGTGAGCATGCCGGGAATGACCGCCGTGCCGATAATCATCATTTCGCCGGGGAAATACTTCAGCGACTGGAAAAGCCAGAGGAAATACCACTCAGGCCTTGCGATCGGGTAATTGCTTGCCGGGTCCGCGGGACCTTTGAGGTGTGGGGCACCCCAGTTCTCCTCCCCGCCCAGCACCATGTGAAGGCCGCCGCTGAGGAATATTGCCAGCAGGGTGACCATCCATACCACACCGCTGCGCAGGAGGATGTCAGCCAGGGCGGCACTGGACGGCTGCCGGCCGGCGTCCGCCCTGTTTTTCCTGTCCAGGGCATGGATTCCGGCCATCGCCAGGAGGATGAATATGATCGCCGGTGGAACGAGGCCCATGTGGAACACCGTCGAACGTGTCAGACTCAGGTGCCCGAGCGGTTCTGAGCCGGAGAGAATTTTCGCCATGACCGGTCCCGCCACCGGGAGACTGCTGGTGATGTCCAGACGGATCCGTGTCGACCAGTACCCCTGCTGATCCCATGGCAGCAGAAGTCCCACCAGACTGCTGAAAAGTATCAGACCGAAGAGCCCGAGAGTGAGGTAGAACCACAGTCCTCCGACCCGGGTATAGCTGTGGCTCAACACCTGATAGATCAGATAGATGATCACCAGAACAATCAGCACATCCGAGGTCAGGTAGTGGATACCGCGGATCCAGTGTCCGAAGGCCACCCGGTTTTCAATAAAAAAAACACTTTCCCATGCCGAGTTCACACTCGGGCTGTAAAAGAGCCAGAGGGCAAAGCCGCTGACTGTCAGCAGTCCAAAACAGCCGAGGATGGAAACCACCATGGCGAATCCCCAGCTGCCCCTGTCCGGAACCCAGAAGTGAAGAACCCGGGCAGGAATCGAGAGTAAATTCCTTTCCGCGGCCGCCTGAGTCGGGCCGCCATCGGTTCCCGCGGATCCGTGTGATTCAGCCGGACCCGTCCATTCCCTGACGAGATTGATGAGAAGTCTGATCATGTGAGAGGTTTCTTTTCCGGAGTCCCGACCTGAAACTGCTGGAAGCGAATCCAGATTTCCCCATCACCGCGGATCTGGACCTCCAGGGAATCGAGGGGCCGCGGGCTGTGTGACCTTTCCCCGGGAAGGCTCCCGTCCGCCAGAAACCGGCTTTCATGACAGTGACAGAAGAAATCCATCTCCTGGCGGCGAAAGTTGACGGTGCACCCCGCATGCGGGCACCGGGCATTCCACGCAGCCACCATCGAGGGGTCCATTCTGTCGACCGGTTCAGTCCCGGCTTTCACTCTTCTCAGGAAGACATTGCCGATGCTCCTCGACTGGTAGCGGGTCCATGCGTCGACCGGGTCGGTTATCACCGGAAATCTCATCGCGGTTCCGTCCTCCGGCAGGTTCTCGAAGCGTGTCACAAAAAGAAAAGCCCCGGTGCCGGTATCATCCGCACCCGCCGGCTGGCGCCGGTGAAGCGGCTGCAGCAGTCCGGTGATGAGCCCGCCGAATGCCGCTGCGGCCGCTCCAAGCACACCTGTCCCCAGCAGGGTTGCCCCGAAGAACTTCCTTCTGGTCGCCGGCCCTCCCGCACCATTGCTCTTCCCGATATCCGTCTTTTCTCTGCTTTCCATAGCCATCCCGTCGCCTGATTTCCTGTTTCTGTTCCTGATGGTGGTGACTGTCGAAGATTACACTGTCCGGCAGGGCATGGGAAGGGACTAATCGTCCCGGTGGCACCTTGCGAAAAATGCCTCCCCCGATATCAACTCCATTCTGGACGCCCCCGTCCGGATGCCATACAATGATCGACCGTGGCAAAAGCTCCGACCTCAAAAAATCAGGCAGCATCTGCTGAAAAAGCGCAGGTTTCCTTCGAAGAGGCCATGGAAAATCTGGAAGATATCGTCGAAAGGATGGAATCCGGTGAACTGTCTCTCGAAGAGCTGATGAATTACTTTGAGGACGGGGCGAAACTGGTTAAGCTCTGCCAGAACCATTTGAACCGGGCAGAGACCCGAATCATGGAGCTTGAAAAACAATCGGATGGCCAATGGCAGGAAAAGCCGGCGTCCATCCCAAATACGGACTGACGATTACAATATATGAGTCGTTTTCTCGACATGGTTGACAATCCTTCTCACGTCAAAAAGCTGACGGTGGAACAAATGAAGTCTCTGGCGGAGGAGATCCGCCACGAGCTGATCACAACACTTGCCAGAACCGGAGGCCATGTTGGCCCGAACCTCGGCGTGGTGGAACTGACCATTGCACTGCACAAGGTCTTTTCCACACCTCACGACAAGTTCGTGTGGGATGTCAGTCATCAGACTTATGTTCACAAGCTCCTGACAGGCCGGAAAGACCGGTTCAGCAAAATCCGCCAGACCGACGGCCTGAACGGCTTCGCCCTGCGCTCCGAGAGTGAACACGACTGCTACGGCGCAGGCCACGCCGGAACCGCACTCTCCGCCGCCCTCGGCATGTGCGCCGCCCGAGACCGATCCAAAACCGATGAGAATGTGGTCTGCATCTTCGGGGACGCCGCCCTCACCAACGGAATTTCCTTCGAGGCGCTCAACAATATTTCCGAGACCACCAACAAATTCATCGGGATACTCAACGACAATGAATGGAGTATCGCCAAGAACGTCGGTGCCATCGCCGGATACCTGAACCGCCTCATCACCAACCCCAAGGTCAACCGTCTTCAGCGTGATTTCGAGGGGCTGCTGCGCAAGCTCCCGAGCGGCGACATCGCCGTCAAGCTCAAGCACATCGCTGAGGAGGCCATTCAAAGCGCCGTCAATGAAGTCACCCTCAAAGAAGTTCAGGACAAGCTCGATGCCGACGGCAAGGGCGGCTACGGCAGCTCGGTTCTGTTCGAGGAGATGGGTATCCACTACCTCGGCCCGATTGACGGTCATGATGTTGAAGCCCTGATCCAGGCTCTTGAATTTGCCAAGAAGGCGGATTATCCGATCGTTCTGCACGTCCTCACCACCAAGGGCAAAGGTTTTGACGCCGCGCTCGCACACCCTGAGAAGTTCCATGGCACCGGGCCGTATGACATGTCGACCGGCGCTTCCCTCCCCGAGGGAACCAAGGCACCGCCCGCCTACCAGCAGGTTTTCGGGGATGCCATGGTGAAGATCTGCCGCAAGGATTCCTCGGTTATCGGGATCACGGCGGCCATGCCCAGCGGCACCGGTCTCAAGGTTCTCGAGAAGGCGATGCCGGAAAGGTATTACGATGTCGGCATTGCCGAGGAGCATGCCGTGCTCTTCGCAGCCGGCATGGCCACCATGGGTGTTCGTCCGGTCTGTGCCATATACTCCACCTTCCTGCAGCGCGCCTACGACTGCATCGTGCACGACGTGGCACTCCAGAACCTGCCTGTGGTGTTCTGCATGGACCGCGCCGGTCTCTCCGCCAATGACGGGCCGACACACCATGGTCTGTTTGATATTTCCTACGGCCGGTGCATTCCCAACATGATCATGATGGCTCCCGCCAACGAGGATGAGCTGGTTGACATGATGTTCACCGCCACTCACCAGAAGGGCCCGGTGATGATCCGTTACCCGCGTGGTGCCGCTGAAGGCGTGCCCATCAAGGAATTC
>JAUIAG010000307.1 GCA_030425355.1 Verrucomicrobiia bacterium | reverse complement strand
CACTTCAAATGTCTTCAGATCAGCCTGCAGCCCCGCTCCGCCGCCACTGTCCGACCCGGCAATTGTCATCGCTACTTTCCTCATACCCCCAAACTACCACTTCGAGCGAATTAGGGACAGACCCTAATTTCTTGACTTGGAGGTTGGTTTTGTGAAGATGGACGGCATGCGTATAGCCCGCAGATTTCTGATTCAACGCGAGCAGGAGCAGGTTTTTCACGTCATGAGTCGTGTTGTTGACCGCCAGCTCATGTTCGATGAGGAGGAGAAGTCCGTCTTTCACCGAATCATGCGCCAGGTGGAGACCTTTTCAGGATGCACGGTGATGACTTACTGTGTGATGGGCAACCACTTCCATATTCTGCTCAGGATTCCGTGCAGGCCGGAAAACATTTCGGAAGCCGAGTTGTTCAGGAGGCTTGAAGCTGCCTATCCGCGACCGAGGGTCGAAGCATGGCGGCAGCAGCTGGCAGCATGGCGATCAGAAGGGCAGGAGGAGAGGATCAATGAATTCAAGGGGAATATGGAATCCAGGATGCATGATCTCTCCTCATTTATGAAAATGTTGAAACAGCGTTTTACGCAATTTTTCAACCGCAGGCACTGCCGAAAAGGAACACTTTGGGAGGAAAGGTTCAAGTCGCTGCTGGTTGGGCGAGAGGGATACAGCATTGCCGGTGTGGCAATTTATATCGAGCGGAACCCGCAGCGGGCAGGACTTGCAGATGGACCGGGGCATTATCCCTGGACGGGTTTGAGTGAGGCAAAGACAGGCTCCAAAGCAGCTACAGGCGGATTACGGTCCATCCTGTCGCCATATCTGGGGCCTGCCGACAGGGCGCGGCTTCTCGCCTGCATGGAATCGCTGGTCGCGATGCAGGCAGACTCCGGCAATCAGACCGAAAAGGCCCGAAAGTCAGTCGAGGCTTTTCAAGGTCAGCCGATCTCCAACCGTGACAGCCCCACCGATACTCCTGAAGGGTCGCGGGGCAGGCCGAATGACAGAACCATTGAAGATCTGATGAAACTGGCTGGTTCCAGATTTGCTGAGAAATGCCTGGTTCTCTCCCGTGGAATTGTTATGGGAAATGCGGATTTTGTTGAGAAATGCCGGGCAAGGATTGTTGGAGTCAGTTCGCGACCGGGTTCCTGCTTGAACTCTGACAGCGGGAAGAATCCGGATCACCATGCAATTCACTTTCTGCGGAGGCTGAGAATACTGGACAGCGATTGACACCAACTCCAAGGGACCTCAGTGTCAGTATCCTCTTTCCCAAATTTGTTTCCCTTTCCATTTGTCTTCAGCGAACTGGCGGGGATTCCTAGGAGAGAAGAAGTGGAGGCAGCAGAGAGCAGAATGATTTTCAATGACGATACGAAGCCTCACAAAGAATTTTCCCGATCAGGCACTATCGAAGGAATCATTGGGGAATGTTGTTGTTGACGATCCACGAATTGAGACAGTGCTGAACTTTACCGTCGAGTACGCAGGATAATTCCCTGAACCATTGATTCCTCCGGCTTCACGAAGGGCAGTGGAATGAAATCAAGCTGCAGGCCCGGAAATATTCAACAAAAAGACTGCGGAGTGGGCGCTGAATTTCAGCAATGACGGGTTATTCCGAAGTGCGGCTCACCCCGAAAGCAATGCCCTGTGGAACCGGGACGGAGAAAGATGTTCAAATTCCTGATTTCACACAATCTCATTCATCAGGGACATGAAACATTCCCGTTTCATGTCGCCGCCTTTTTGTTGGCAATTATCGGGGACTCCCATAGGTTAAGGGATGTTGGAGGCTGGAAAAGGGCTCGTCACAAGGTCTCACCACTCCACCCCTTTCAACTTGATTCAATCCGACTATGCAAATGAACCTTCTGAAAACTAGAAAACTGATACTTCTATGTGTGGTCAGCCTTGGGCTGACAGCACAATCCCGGGAAGCCAGGGGTCAGGAAATTCTTTCCGACAACTTTGACACGGATTCATCCGAAAACTGGACAATCCTTGAAGCCTCGGGCAATGGCGTCCCTGATTTTGAAGCAATTTTCGGCCATGATTACTCCCAGGATCAGTATTCGGCAACCGTTGATGGAGAGCAGCAGCTGGTCAACGTGCCGGCCAATCCATTTTCTACAGACGGCACGACACTTGGCCTGAAAATGGCTGTTAACTTTGACGAGGAGGCAGCAACTTCATCCGTTACCGCCTTCCCTTCCATGATGGAAGACCTCGACGGGAACTATTCGATGCAATTTGAAATGTTCCTGAGCTACAATGGTGGTGCCTTCGGTGGCAGCGGTTCAACAGAGGTTGCCGTATTCGGGATTGCCGGCTCCGGGGAAAATCCGGCCTTTCTTGTATCGAATGATGCACTCGAAGGGGATGGAATCTTTTTTGGAACCACAGGCGAGGGCGGTGCTTCCCGCGACATGCGCGCCTACACAGGCGATGGCTTCAGCGATCCTCTGTTTCTGGACGAAGCAACCGAAGCGGTTGGCTTCATCGATCGCGACGGTGACTTTTTCGGAGATTACAACAACATCCCCGGCAGCCCGCTTGAATACGTCTTCCCAGCTCCCGAATTCCAGACCGCAGGCTCACCCGGCAAGAGCTGGGTCCGCGTCGAGATTCGCAAAGTCGATGGCGTCGTCACCTGGCTGATGAATGGTCATATCATTGCCGAAATACAGCCTGGACGCATCCTTAAGGATACGGGGAAAGTATTCCTTGGTTACAGCGACCCCTTCAGCTCCATCGCCAACCCGGGCGCTGAAAACTTCGTTATCTATGATAACCTCCGCGTGACCCGGATTGAGGGCCCCTCCAAGCCGATTGTTGGTATTGAAGGCCCGGGGACCCTTGAATTCGATCCCATTATCGGTGCCGAAGTATTCGTCCCGGCCACGATTGCGGAACCGGATGGAACTGCCGAGTTCACTGTTACGCGCAGCGGCTCCACGGATGAAGCGCTGACTGTCCAGCTGATGACTGGCGGATCCGCAACAGGCGGGGTCGATTATGAAGTGCCCTCGATGGAAATAACCATTCCAGCCGGCGAAAGCTCCGCGACATTTGAAGTTTCCGCTCTCGATGACGAGATCGGAGAAGTGGATGAAACAATTGTCCTCTTTATTGCCAGCAGCGTGGATTACGAAGTTCGTGAGAATGTCTCCGCCATGGTGAATCTCACCGACGACGGCGACCTGCCTTTCGCCAGCATCGCTGCCACCCGCCCGGGGGCCTATGAGCCGGATGATGCTGATTTCGGCCAGTTCACCATCACTCTTTCAAGTCCTGCAGCAAGCGAAACAACCATCGATTTCACGGTTGCCGGTTCTGCCGTTGAAGGAACTGACTATTCTGAAATAGCTGGCAGTGTCGTTATCTTCGAGGGAGAAACCACGGCAACTGTCGACATCCTGCCCATCGACAATGATGAACTGGATGGTGAGAAAACCGTGACCGCGACAATCGTTGAGGGAACCGGATACCGCCTTCGCGAAAACCTTTCGGCTGATGTCATTATCCGCGACGATGAAACTGTCGAGGGTGAACTCCTCTTCAGCGAGGACTTCTCAGCCGATGTCGCCGACCAGTGGACCGTTCTTTTCGATTCCAACAATGGTGTCGATGATTATGAAGCTGACTTCTCATACGACTACAGCATGGTCAGCATCC
Source organism: Verrucomicrobiia bacterium (assembly GCA_030425355.1). GTDB lineage: Bacteria > Verrucomicrobiota > Verrucomicrobiia > Limisphaerales > JAJOIW01 > JAJOIW01. The sequence continues at coordinate 2,229 of JAUIAG010000307.1, read as the reverse complement.
CGCCTGCACCGAACTCTCTGGATGGCTCGACCACCGGCCTGCGTCTTCAGGTCAACAAGTTTGACGCGGAAGGCTCACCGGCAGGCGTCAACGTCTTCCCAAATGACTGGGACCTCAGTGGAAGCTACGCAGTTCGCTTCGATATGTTCATCAGCGTGGACCTCGGTCAGGGCGGCACCACGGAACACACACTGATGGGACTCAACCACTCCGGCGAAACCGTTCTCCGTCATGGGATCACCGGTGGCGATGGAACATGGTTCACAATCAATGGCGATGGATCGAATATCCGCGATTTCGCTCTCTATGAAACCATGGGCCCGGATCTCGCGCCATCAATCACGACTTATGACTCCAGCGTCTTCGGGTCATACTTCCCCAATCCGCCATACGTAGCTGCGAATGTCCCCTCCGGCCGCTGGGTGGAAGTCGAGATGAAGCAGATTGGCGAGGAACTCATCCTTACCATCAACGGTCTGATGATCTACAACACTATCGGCGGCCAGTCCGGCAAGCCGATGTTCGGCCAGAATGACCAGTTCGGTTCTATCGGATCAGATCTGAATTTCGCCCTTTTCGATAACATTCAGGTCGTCCGCCTCGAAAGTCCTGCCAATCCTCCTGAAATTGCCGCAGTGGCTCTTATGGATGGATCCTTGGCACTGACCATCGCACCGAATGGCACATCAACTGATGCCATCAGCGTTGAAACCACAACGTCCCTTGGATCGGATGCGACCTGGAGCATGGTGGAAGGTGTAACCATTGAAGATGGACCCGCCGGGTTTGTCATCGCCACCGTGCCTCTTGGCGAAGCTGACAGTCAGTTCTTCCGACTGGCGCGCTGATATTCACGCTGAGATACCAATACTGAAAATATTCCCGCAGCCCGGCTCGAATGAGCCGGTTTTTTTTGTCCATTGTCCATGGATGGAAAATTGGTGCCAGGTACGATTCCAAGCGCCGGCGGATGGTACCTGGCACCGCCAGCACCGGTTGTACCAAACAAAAAGTACCTGGCACCATTCGAAGGACACTGGCACAGTGCGATCGTACCTGGCACCTTTTCAATGAGATGGAGACCTGAGCAGAACCCGGATGGAGTTTCGATGCTGCGAAACCTCGGCTATGTGATTCTGGAGGGGTATTTTGCAGGGTCACGGCTTGAGCAGTTGCAGGCTTGGACCGAAGCCTTATTCCAGTCGGAAGGGGCAGAGGCGGGACGCGAGTTCAGGACCGAGCCCGGGAGTATCCGATTGGCTAATCTGGTGGACAAGGGAGCTGTTTTCCGCGAGCTGATCGTGGATGAAACTATCCTCGCCTGGGTTCAGATAGTGCTGGGGCAGAGGTTCAAATTAAGCAGCCTGAATGCCCGAAAAGCTCTTGGGGACAATGGTGTGCGGCAGCCCCTTCATTGCGACATGGGGGCTGTGCCCGATGCCGATGGATACTGGGTCTGCAACACTATTTGGATGCTGGACACCTTTCATCAGAACAATGGCCCGACGAGAATCGTGCCTGGAACACATCTGAGTGGACAGACTCCGGGGCATGAGATGAAAGACCCCTGCGATGTGCACCCGGAGGAGATTTATCTGCAGGCGCCAGCCGGATCGGTGGCCATCATAAACGCCCACGCATGGCATGGCGGAACTGAAAACCGTGTTCCGAATCCAAGAACTGCGCTGCATGCCTTCTATGTCCGCCGGGACAAGCCTCAGCAGCAATACCAGAAGAAGCTGCTGAGTGACGACACTGTCGCCTGCCTCAGCCCTGAGCAGCGCGAACTCCTGGCCCTTGATGATCCGGAGAATGACCGCCTGAGCGCCAATCCAGGGCAGGTGAGCGGATTCATGAAATGATGTCCCGGTGGCATCTCCGTTCTCTCCGGGCCGGCTTTGATTAGCCGCAATTACCGGAAAGCCCTGTTTGGACCGTTTTTGGAGGACAATCCAAAAGGAAAAGCCAGTTTTCAGGGCATCGGACTGTGAAATACCCGGGGGCAGGACTTTCGGTTTTTGGGCAACAATGCGGGAAGGGCGAACGCTTCGGAGGATCCGAAGAGGGAAATCGTTTGAAGTCAGCGTATCGCAACACCGGTAATGGCATGGCCGGTACCGGCTGCCGACGGTCCGCTGACTTATCTCCCACAGACCAAGTCATGCTGGCTGCAGATGTCGGGTTGCATTCTCAGCAGGCAATAAGAAACAGAAAAGGCGAAGTCTGTTG
>JAUIAG010000306.1 GCA_030425355.1 Verrucomicrobiia bacterium | reverse complement strand
TGAGAGATGAACTGATTCAGGTCGCAAAAGAAGAAAACCTCGCCGAAGCCCGTGAGGCGGCTGTCCTGACCGGGATGGATCCTGATCGACTGCAGATTGACGGGCACAACCTGAATGCCGACAGGCTCGAGTTCAGATACGGGGGCACATCAATGATCCCGTCCCAGAATTTTCCAGGAGTGCCGGAATTCACAAAAGTAGGTCTGGGAGTAAAATTATATCTTACTTACAAGGAAAAATAAGCAGGTTCAATTAATTGGAATTTCTCCGGACGCGGCATGAATACAGAATTGCAGAGTTGTAAGGCTTGTTCATTGAGATACTTTGTTAATGGGTTGATTTTATATCCAGTAAAGATTTCTGCATTAAGTTCGATCAGGAGGATATTGATATTTGGTGTTATTCCCCAGCGGCGCCTCCGGAATCATCCGGTCGCCGTCTTACTTTGAATAATCATGACTGATTTCAATCTAATGAAGTTCAATAGTTCTCCTGGAAAAATGAAAATCAAGGCTGGGGAAGGGAATTCAATGCCCGCCGGAATAGGAAATAGGAATAGCGGGGGGATGGGTATACTTTTTCGGAGGCGTACTTTCGCTGATGTTTATGGAATGATGATTGATTTCCCGCCGGACTGCGTGCCGGAGAGGGTAAGCCTTCGGGCCTTGATGAGGACATAAGGGGGAATGAAATGACTGCGATGTCTGAAACTGCCGGGACTGGCTGAAGGGTCGGCGTGTCGCGGTTCGAGCAGATCTTCGATAATGAATCCCTGGCGGCAGAGTCCGCCGATGAGTGCCTCCCAGCGGTGAAGGTATTCCATGGCTCCGGATTCGCGGTGTTCAAAGATCCCGGGAGGTTGCGGGAGTGGTCCGGCCCGGTAATAGGGCTGTTCGATAACATAGTGATCGTTTTTCGTAGTGGCGCTGGCCTGAAGTGATCCGGGCTGCTTATGCTGGACAATATACAGGCTCCCTTCCTGGAGTACGCGTGCGACTTCCGCATAGACACTGACCACATCCGGGACGTAACAGGTGCTCACCGGCTGCACCACCAGATCAAAGGACCGGTCCCCGAATATTTGCAGGTTGTCCATGGATCCGTGGACAGTCCGTATCGACAGTCCGAGTTCTCTGGCAAGCTCCTGATCCTGCTGAAGCATTTCGCGGCTTATGTCGAGCACAGTGACCTCCGCGCCGGCGCGGGCGTAGAGAATACTCTGGAGACCGCCTCCGGATGCCAGGCAGAGCACACGAAGCCCTCTGACCCTGCCGCCAAGCCATCCGACAGGGTCAATTGATTTGATGGGATCGGCAAGGTCCTCCGGGCGGACAGTGCGGGTGTGTGCCTGTTTTTTTCTAACCCGCTCATCCCAGACTTCTTCGTTCCGCTGCCTCCAGTCCGTGGTGTTCCATTTATTCATGGGGTTGATCCTGAGTGATTGCTTCGGGTTCTTCGACCTTTTCCGGTTCCTCCGGGGGAATAAAATGGAAAACTTCCTCCAATGGTTTGCCGAAGGCATGGGCGATCAGGAATGCCAGCTCAAGGGATGGGGAATATCGCCCTGCCTCAATGGCAAGAATGGTCTGGCGCGTGACACCGACCTTTTCAGCCAGCGCCTGCTGGGTCATTTCCCCGGCAAAAAAACGGCAGGTGCGGATTGTGTTCTCAATCGGTAGTTTTTTTGATCGTTTCATCCACTCATAAGGGTTGTGGATGCCGTGCCTGGCAGCCATGACCATTTCACAAACTCAGTCGGTATAAAATAACCCGGCTGCCGTAAAATGTAAGATGGCTGATGAACAGCACAGCAAACAGTGCGTGAAACAACAGGAAAGTAGCCGGAATTCTCCCCGCTTCACCCGTCCAGAATCCTTCGTACACCAGCCCGTAGAGTATGGCCAGATTGACACCGCCCAGAATGGCATAGTGGCTCACGCGGTAAGCTTTCAGGTTGATTTGTCGGTCCCGTTCATCCTTCTCAACTTTCCCCTCATCAAGGATTCTTCCGGAAACGGCAAGGAGAATGGCAGTGATGATCTCAATTCCAATGACCAGACCGATGATCCACAGAAAGGTCCCGGATGTCTCCGGGATCCCGAAACGGCCCGCAGCCACCAGTCCCGACACCGATCTGAGATAAATGAAAAAAATAATGGCTCCGGTTGCCAGTGAGATCCACGAATAGCGTTCTTCCCTGTTCATCCTGTTGACTGAGTTGAGTTTGCCGTCCGGGGGCATGTCCCCGGTGCTTCTCACAAAGGTAATGAATTTATGACTCTGTGTAAAAAATAAAATACAATAAGTTTGATATTATTGTCGTCGTCCGGATGGATTTGGTGGTGGATGTCTTGAGTTTGGGCAGAAATGCATGATGACGGGACGTGACAGGGGCGTCAAAATCTGCGAAGCTTTTCCCAGTTTATGGTTGGACGGGCTGCTGGATGGCAGCTCTGGAAATGAAGGGAAATAAGCTGAAAAGTCTCATATTTTAATGGGGACACTGACGATGTCTGCAAAAGCAGTTGGATTATGGGTCGTTCTGGCGGTCAGCCTTGTTTTACAGGGGCAGGTCTGTGGTCAGAGCGTGATGACGCAGGGGCAGTTTTTTATTGATGACACGCCGCTGCCTTCCGAAGTGAAGAAGCGACAGTCTTATGCGGAAGCAGTCCGCCGTGCCGCGCCTGCCGTGGTGAGGATCCTGTCCCGGCGAAGCAAGCTGGATGGAATGACGGGAACTGAGCCCGGCGCCGGGGATCGGATTGGTGGAAATCCCGGCCGGGGTGAGACGCCGCCTTCAAATGGCGAGGGTTCCGGGGTGTTGATGTCGACCGATGGCTATATCCTGACAAATTTTCATGTTGTGGACGGCACGGACTGGATTTCAGTCATCCTTCCCAGGGCGGACAAGGAGTATGATGCCCGTCTGATTGGCGTGGACAGTCGTTCGGATCTGGCGCTGCTGAAGATTGAGGGCAATGATTTTCCAGCCATCACCATCGGAGACAGCGACCATCTTGAAGTCGGCGACGTGGTTCTGGCAATCGGGAATCCCTTCGGTATCGGCCAGACCTCCACACAGGGCATTGTCAGCGCCATTGGCCGTTCTGACCTGCCTATGGCCCGTTCTGTGGATCTGGCAAATTTCATCCAGACCGATGCAGCCATCAATCCCGGGAATTCCGGAGGAGCTCTCATTGACGTGAGGGGCCGGCTGGTGGGCATCAATTCGGCGCTGCTGAATCCCGAGGGCTATGCTTCACTGGGCGTGGGCTTTGCCATTCCGGTGAACCAGGCGCGGGCGGTGATGAACCACCTGATTCTTTACGGCGAAGTGCGTCGCGGCTATCTTGGCATTTCCATCCAGAAGCTCACACCGGCTCTCGCCGATTACTTTCAACTGGATGAGGCCCGGGGTGCACTGGTCACCAATGTCTTTCCGATGACACCCGCCACCGAGGCGGGAATTATCGAAGAGGACATCATCACCAGCATCGAGGGGGCCCCCATCGCTTCCGGCAGTGATTTCAGAGCGAGGATTTCCCAGTTCAAGCCTGGAGAAACCATTGAACTCGGGGTGCTTCGCAAGAACGTCGCATTCACCACTTACGCGACCCTGAAGGAGCAGTCAGCACTGACCCGCTATTTCCTTGGCGAGAATGAAACAGCCACGCTGCGGCAGGCCCAGTCCTATCTCCGCGACCTCCTGGATGGAGTGACCATCACGTCGCTGGATGCCATCTGGCAGAGGCAGCTGAATGTGCCGGACGGTGTTCACTGTGGCGCCGTCGCCGTGCAGATTGATCCTCATTCCCCTTTTTCGAGGGCGGGCATTCCCACCGGGTCTGTGATACTCCGCATTGACCGGCAGGACATCTGTTCACCGAATGACGCCTTCCAGTACATTGCGGCCCACCGCAAAAGGCAGTACCTGCTGCGCACCTGGTCGCAGGGGCGGTATCATTACATCACGGTATCGACCAACAACTGATCCGTCGGCAGTGGGATTGCGCCCCGGCCTGTTTTCGGGCTTTCCATAACAGATGCAGATGCCTTCAATAAGGCATGACCGGATCTCTGACCACTCTGCTTTATTCCACGGTTGCGGCCGCCATGGTGTTTTTCCATGCGACTGTGCCGGCCGCGGCGGAAGAAAAAATCGCCGTCCTCAGTTACAATATCCACCATGGACGCGGCATGGATGACAGGATCGACCTGCCCCGCATCGCTGATGTGATTCTCAAATCGGGTGCCGATGTGGTGGCGCTTCAGGAAGTTGATCGCAGCACGGAGAGGAATAACGGCGTGGATACACTCTACGAGTTGTCGCGGCTCACCGGAATGGCCTACCTGTTCGGCGGAAACCTCAAATACCAGGGCGGAGATTACGGGAACGCATTTCTCACCCGTCTACCGGTCACCGGTTTTTCCAATCACCATTACCGGATGCTGCGGGAAGGGGAACAGCGCGGAGTTCTGCGTGCCTCTTTCAGGACCCCCGCCGGCCGGATTCTGCATTTGTGGAACACCCATCTCGATTATCGGGGTGACCCTGAAGAGCGGCTTTTCTGTCTTGAGCAGCTGGATGAGCTTATCACCGAGGTCCCTGAGTTACAGCCGCTGGTTATCATGGGGGACTTCAACACCCTGCCCGGACGGCCAACTTACAAGGAAGCGGCCAACCGCTGGAAAGATGCGTGGGTGGCAGTGCGAGGCCGGGATGACGGATTCACATTTTCCAGTGTCAAACCGGAAAGACGCATCGATTTCCATTTCATCGTGCGCGAGGTTGAGGGCTTTTCGGCAACCGGAGCGGATGTGCTGGAAACCACCGCTTCCGATCACCTGCCACTCAGGATCGTATACACCATAAATTAAAAGTGACGCCGGGTGGATATATTCCCGGTATAATCATAAAATTCATTTTTCATGAGTGCATCATTGTGAGCTCTCCGGACTGCCCTGGACGGCATCGGGATCGACAAGCTTGAGGAATGTATGCTTGCTGGTCCCGCCAGTAGGGATGATTATTTCAAAAGCATCTTCCGCCGTGCCGAAATTGATGAAGCCGACTTTTATCCATTTGGTGAGGTCACCGGAAAGCTGCACCTCGTAGGTGGAGGGCAGGGGGATATCACTGTTGCTGTGGACGTTTACCCGGGCCACTTTCCCGCTGGGTTTCTGGATTCGGACTGTTGGAGCCGCTCCGGATTCAGTTCTCTGCCTCAGGGCGGTGCGGACTGCCGCTTCACCGCCTGCGGAAATACGGCGAATCTGCACCTTTGGCATTGCGGTATCGCCGCCTGCTGGCGGGGTGCCTGCGCCCCATGGCCTGTAGCCGACCAGTTCCAGGTCCCCGGGGGCATCGATTATGAAAATATTGGTGCCCCGGCCGATGTATCGCCGGAGAGCGGGGAATGAGGACAGTGTGACAGTGCCTTCGAAGCTGTTCCATGAGAGATCGAGAATGCGCAGCTCCGGTGCCGTCGAGGGAAGATTCATTCTTTCGATGTCATTGCCGGTAAGCAGGAGTGTTCTGAGAGCGGGAGCCGTGGCGTTATAGTGGAATTCCACAAGCTCATTCCATGAAAGATCGAGGATCTCGAGTGAGGAGTAGTCTCCTGCAAGAGTGAAGGACAGCAGTTCATTGCCGTTGAGCCATATCTGGCGGACCTTCGGCATGAAGGGGGGGAGATTGAGAGAAACCAGTTCATTAAACCGGAAGTCGAGCACCTCGAGAGCCGGCATTGGCGCATCCCAGTCGAAATGGGTCAGTTCGTTGCCGATCAGTATCAGTTCTCTGAGGCTGTCGAGGCCGTGAGGAACCGGAAATTCAGTCAGTGCGTTCCATGAGAGGTCGAGGTGCCTGAGATTATGGAGGTCCCCAGGCAGCAGCAGTGTCTCCAGATCGTTGCCCTTG
>JAUIAG010000305.1 GCA_030425355.1 Verrucomicrobiia bacterium | reverse complement strand
CCTTTTTTCTGATTTTTTACTTTACTCTTATTCTTATATCCTGTATGCGATTCCCACTATGCGAACCCCAAGGCGTGCCCTGGTGCTGGGCGGCCGGCCCCAGTACTTTCATGTGATCAGCCGGATCGTAGGACGTGTTCATATCTTTGGTGAGCAGGAAAAGACCTTCTTCTTCAATTTGGTCCGACGTTTTGAAGCCTTCAGCGGAGTTGAGGTCCTCGCCTTCTGCATCATGGACAACCATTTCCATATGCTCCTCCACGTGCCGCAAAAACCCGCGGATATTCCCGCAGAGGAGGTGCTTCGACGCATGCGCTTCATCTACTCCAAAGAAAAAATGGCCGATTTCGAGCTGAAGTTCGAGGAGCAGGCAGCCATCGGCAATACCGGATTCAAGGAGGAGTTTCTGGAGGACCAGCGTCGGCGCATGTTCGACCTCTCCGAATTCATGAAGGAAATCAAACAGCGGTTTTCCAGATGGTACAACAGCAACAATGACAGAAAGGGGCCGTTGTGGGAGGAGCGCTTCAGGAGCGTGGTGGTGGAAGGCAGTGAGAATGCGCTGCTCCATGTGGCAGCCTACATCGAACTGAACCCAGTTCGGGCAGGGATTGTGGACCATCCGCGGGAATACCGATGGTGTTCCTACTCCCACGCGGTGGCCGGAAGCAGGCAGGCACAGGCCGGAATCCGCAAACTGATCTCCGGGCGGGGCAATCTTCTGGAGTGGAAGGCGGCCGAAACAGCTTACTGCCGGTATTTTGAAGACCGGAGCCATCAGCAGGCCAATCGGCGGCGGGCAGTTTCAACTCAGGACCAGTCGGAAAAGGCCGCCGGTCAGCCACCGGTAAAGGCAAAGGACACGGAATCAAAGGGATTGCGGGAGCGGGTGAGGTATTTCACCGACGGGCTGATACTAGGAAGTCGGGGATTTGTGGAGAGTTTCTTCCAGGAAGTCCGGGAGGAGTTTCGAAGACCGGTTCGGGCAGCACACCGTTTTCTTCAGGGCGGAGCGGGAGAAATGTATTCCTACCGGAGGTTCCGAAAGCCGAAAGAGTGAGAGACGAAAGAGAGACGGCTATCGGATAGCCTCCCCTGATCCCAGCCTGAGACGGAAATAACCAGAGAACAGTGAAATCACAGATTCGGGTCACCCGCAACTGGAGCCGGTATGCCAGTTGCCGCGCGTGACGTCGCTGGCACATGTACCGGACTGCCATTGCCGCCCGCCTCCGGAGCCCCGGAACACCCCAAGCCCCAAACGCCACGCAAAACGTACCTGTCACCATCTTAAAGTGTCAGGTTCGAAATTCTGGAGCGCCAGCAGCAAAGTAAAAAGAACCTGGCACATAGCGGTTGGTTGGAAAACAGTTTGCAGGCGGGGTAATTGAGAATAGGATTAGCGGAATGATAGCTGCTGTTGATGAGAAAAGCGGTATGCTGTGGCTGCTGTGTTCATTACTGACCGTGTTCTGTTTTGGACTTTACGGCAACCTTCTGCACACGGGCCAGTTAGGGATGAAGGACCCCAAAATGGGCCGGTACAAAGCCTTCCTCATGGTCGGTTTTGCCTATTTTGTTGTTGCGGTCCTGCTGCCTGCCCTGCTGCTGATACCCGTGGATGGCGGGTTTGATTTCACGCTTCCGGGAGTGGGGTTTTCCCTTGTTGCTGGATCTTTTGGAGCAGTTGGGGCATTTGGAATACTACTGGCTTTCGGCGCCAGGGGCACCCCGGTGGTTGTAATGTCCATTGTTTTTGCCGGCGCTCCAATAGTGAACGCCATTTTTTCCATCTTCCTCCACCCTCCAGCCGGCGGCATGTCGAGCATCAGTCCGATGTTTTTTCTCGGCATCCTGTTAGCGGCTGTCGGCGGCGGCTTGGTGACTTTCTACAAGCCACCTCCCTCGAAGGCCCACCCCAGGAAGCCCGCAGAGCCTAAATTTCTGCCCCCATCCGAGCTGGCAAGGCTTCTTGACAAGGTCAATACACCTCAGGGGAAGAAAACCCGTCTGGTGAGGAGTTTCCCTGAGCAGGGTTGAGTTTACCGGAGGCTTTATTATCCATTTCATTTTCGGAGCAACCTCCTGGAAGATGGTGCCAGGTACATTCTACTTGAGGCGGCAATCTTGGATCCTGAGGGTATCTCATTTGTTTAGTTGGTTCTAATGGGAAAAGTCATCCAGAGTTTTGGTCCGGCGATAGCGGGTGTTTTCACCCTCGTCAGTAGCCAGGTCAATGCAAGGATTCATCTGTTTGCGGCCACTATTGTGGTCTTTCTGGGATTTTTATTACAGGTATCCAGTCTGGAAATGGCCCTTCTGGTAATTTGCATCGGCATGGTGGTGATGGCAGAGGCCTTGAATACGGCTATCGAACTTCTGGCTGATGCAGCTGTTCCAGATCATCATCCACTTGTTGGCAAGGCCAAGGATGTTGCGGCGGGTGCAGTATTGATTACGGCAATCACCGCTGCTGTTGTGGGAACCATTATCTTCCTTCCCCGTATACTGAAAATCCTCTGAGTCGCTCCGATAGGTTTTACCAGACTATTTCCTGACTCCTGATTCTTCATTCCCTCTTTCTGGAGCTGAGAAGGTGAAAGAAAAAGAGCCTGGCACCGGGGTGCTTATCTGCTTTTCCTGTTGGAACTGAGGGGGTATGTTTTGGGGACTTCTGCAGCATGAAAATCGGCTTTGGCGGATGAGGTTCTGATATCCGGCAGTCGGGCATGTTGGCAGAGTGGATTTAAACTGGACTACTATGGCATGAGCACGGACGCTGAATGGGAAAAGTGGGGGCAGAAAGACCCGTATTTCGGAGTCATCACGCATGACAAGTTCCGCAATCGGAATCTATCCGAGGACGTCAGACGGGAGTTTTTTGATTCCGGGCGGGAGCATATTCAACGTGTTATTGAGCTGTGCCGGAAGCATATTGATACCGGGTTCGAGGTCCGGCGTGCTGTTGATTTTGGCTGTGGCACGGGCCGGCTGGTGATTCCTCTTGCCGAAATCAGCGAGAAGGTGGTTGGCATTGACATTTCACCCAGCATGCTGAGTGAGGCGGGACGGAACAGTGAGAGCTTCGGGCTTGCAAACGTGGAGCTGATTACCTCCGATGATGAGCTCTCGAAATTGAGTGGCAGCTATAATTTCATACACTCCTATATTGTTTTCCAGCATATGCCGGTGCAGCGTGGTATGCGTGTCATCACCCGTCTTCTGGATCATCTTGAGGATGGGGGAATCATGGCGGTGCAACTGACCTATTCCAAGAATCGTTTTGCCGCTTCCGGCGGTTATCCTTCCAGTGAGTTTGGCTGGCGATTCATGCGCTGGGGATATACCAGACTTAGAAAGCTGAAAAACCTGGTTTTCCCTTCCAAAGATCCTGAGATGCAGATGAACCCGTATCAGCTGAACCGCTTGTTTTATCTTCTCCAGTCACGAGGAATCCGGGAGTTCCATTCCGAGTTCACCGATCATGGTGGCGAGCTGGGGGTTTTTCTTTATTTTCAGAAGAAAGCCGGTTCTGAAAGCGGTGGGTGAATCAGCACTGCCTTTGGTCTGAGTCAGTCTGAAGTGGCTGGCGGGAGGGCGAAGCAGTAATAGCGGTTTCCGGATGCTGTCCCGGGTTTTCCGCCACCACCTGCGGCAACAAGGAGAAACTGCCGCCCGTTAATCTCGAAAGTGGCTGGAGTGGCGTAAGCACCGGCATTCAGCTGAAATTCCCACAGCAATTCTCCGGTGTCCTTGTCGAAGGCCCGTATTCTTTCGTCCATGGTGGCGCCGATGAAGACAAGCCCGCCGGCAGTGACAACCGGGCCCCCGATATTGAATGTTCCAGTTGGAGGGTGCCCCCTTTTTTCCAGTTCGGGATAGGTGCCGAGCGGAACCTGCCAGCGTATGGTCCCGGCACTCAGGTCAATGGCGGTGAGAGTGCCCCATGGTCTTTGGTTGACGGGGAATCCCTCCGGGTCCCGAAAATCATGGTGTCCTGATGCAACAAAAGGGATCTCCCGGATCCAGTCGCCGCCGATGGAATCGGGTTCTAACATTGTTTCTTTGCCCGTTTCGTAGAGGAAATCGACGACGGCATTTATTTCAGGGTCGCTGAAAGCGGCAAAAGACGGCATGGCGCCACGCCCTTCCCTGAGGAGATTCATGGTCTCCGCCCGTGGGAGTCGTGAGCTCAATCCGGAGAGGGAAGCAGGTGCCTTTTCGCCAAGCTGGTTTGCGAGCGAGTCATTGCCATGGCAGTTGGCGCATGCTGTCCGGTAAATCTGTTTCCCGAGATCATGACTGCTGATGGCTTCCGGCGGCCTGGCCGGGCGCATACTGATCCACTCGGCCTCATTGCTGGCGTTCACATACAGAGTTCCTGTTTGTGGATCATAGGCCGGGCCGCCCCATTCCGCTCCGCCATTGAACTGGGGCAGGACCACCGATGGCTTGAGCCCGGGTGGAAGGAAGACGTCGCCGGTCTCCATGTCCTCCAGTCGATCGAGGATCCATCGCGTTGATTCCGGATGCAGTCTGGATACCTCCGCTTCGGTCAGCCTTTGTTGAGCAAAAGGAGGGGGAGCTGTTGGAAAGGGTTGCGTGGGCCATGAAAATTCACCGGGGATGGTGGATGCGGGGACAGGGCGTTCCTCAATCGGAAAAACGGGGTGTCCATTTTCTCTATCGAGAACAAATGTATGGCCGACCTTGGTGACCTGGGCGAGGGCGGAGATTTGTGTGCCATCGCGCTGCACGTCGACGAGGACGGGGGGACAGGGGAGATCATAATCCCACAGGTCGTGATGAACTGTCTGAAAATGCCACCGGTAGGTCCCGGTTTCCGCATTGAGGGCCATGATACAGTTGGCGAAGAGATTGGCTCCCCGGCGGTTTCCACCAAAGTGATCATAGGAAGCAGAGCCGGTTCCGAAGAAAACCGTGCCTGTCACCGGGTCGAGTGTTAATCCACCCCATGCGTTGGCTCCGCCGACACGGGTCCATGCATCTGATGGCCACGTCTCATAACCCGGTTCACCCGGCCGGGGGATTGTGTGGAAAATCCACCTTCTTTCTCCGGAGAGAACATCAAAGGCGCGGACATGACCCGGAGCTGCCGGTGAGGGTCCTTCTCCAACCCGTGTTCCCATGATTATCATGTCCTTGAAAATAATGCCCGGCGTATTGGAGGACACCGCCATGTCAAGGACGTCGCGGTCGAGGCCTTTGCGGAGGTCGATTCTGCCGTTGGTGCCGAATGTCCGGATCAGATTTCCATTTTGCGGGTCGAGACAGAAGAGCCATGAACCGGACGCCATGAACAGTCTGGGGATGAGACCGGACGCATTGTCCCCAGGCCACCACGTCAATCCCCGGTTAACCCCACGGCTTCCTCCATCATTGACCGGATCCCACTCCCAGAGAAGTGCGCCGTTCTCTCCATCGACACACCGGAGCCGGAGGTTGTGGGTTGTAAAGTAGACCTTTGAATCGATGGCGATGGGATTGCATTGAATGGTGGTCTTTCCACCTATGGGTTCGCACTCATGGATCCAGGCGGGTTCCAGCTTCCCGACATTCAGCCGGTTGATCTGCTTCAGGCCGGAGAAGTGGGTCCCCTGTCTGTCGCCATTGTAGACATTCCATTGGATGTGACTGTCAAGGTTCTGTGCGGTTGAAGTGTCCCGAAACGGGACAATTGTGAGACAGAACTGCGCGATGAATAAAACAAAATGGTAACCTGCCCTGATTTGACATGCACCGTGCCTGGGAAATGCCATGAACAGTATCATGCACTATAAGATGTTGGAGATCAACACTCTGGGTAATCCGGCACCCTCTGCGGATTTTCAAAGAAACCGGATCTGTGGCGGAAATCAGTGGATGGAGTGAGATTGGAGCATCCCGGCGCTCAATAACTTCTAAACCTTCAATCCGAGAGTTCGATACTCAATCACGGATT
>JAUIAG010000304.1 GCA_030425355.1 Verrucomicrobiia bacterium | reverse complement strand
GTCAGTGCTGTATGGCGGCGTTCTCTCGATCCTTGTGCTGCTGTTTTTCCTTCGTGACTGGCGCAGCACACTGGTCATCTCCATGGCAATTCCGATTTCCATCATCGCCACCTTCGCGCTGCTTTACTTCGGGGGATTCACACTCAACCTGATGTCGCTGGGCGGCCTCGCTCTCGGTGTCGGCATGATGGTCGACAGTTCGATTGTGGTGCTGGAAAATATTTTCCGCCGCCGCAATGAGGAGGGCGAAGCCCAGGACGTTGCCGCTGCCCGCGGTGCCTCCGAAGTCGCCGCCGCCATCGTCGCCAGCACGCTGACCACTCTGGTGATTTTTCTCCCGGTGATCTTCATTCAGGGCGTCTCCGGGCAGCTGTTCCGGGAAATGGCCTATGTCGTGTCTTTCTCGCTGGTGTGTTCCCTGTTTGTGTCCCTGAGTCTCGTTCCGATGCTGTCGGCAAAGCTTCTGTCGACGGAGAAGAGGACCGGCGATGAAAAGAAGACTGGTGCCACTCCGTCATATTTCAGCCGCATGGCCGAGGCGTCGGAGCGGTGGTTCAGGCAGTTGGAGAATGGCTACCGCGATATCCTGGGCGTGGTGCTGAACAACCGCCACACCACACTGTGGGGGGCTGTGGCCCTCCTGCTGGCCACCCTTGCGCTGGCGCCCCTTATCGGCACCGAACTCATGCCTCCCACCGACGAGGGCGAAATTCGCATCGACGGCAAGATGGAGCCGGGGACACGCATCGACCTTGTCGACGGAATTGCCCGGCGCATGGAAGCAATAGTCGTTGAGGCGGTCCCCGAACTGGTCGCCAATGTGGTTGAGGTCAACAGCGGTGAGCTGGAAATGGACCTTTCGGTCGGGCCGGCAAACAAACGGCAGCGATCCAATGGCGAGATAGCGGCCGATCTGCGTGAGCGGCTCACTGGGGCCTTCCCGGGAATGGAACTGCGGGTCCAGGCCAGACAGGGGCAGTTTCTCCTCAACCGCCTGCTGGGAGCCGAAAACCCCGGTGTGGAAGTCGAAGTCCGGGGCTATGACCTCCCGGTTCTCAGGGAACTGGCCCGACAGGCCGAGGAGGCCATAGTCGGCATCCCGGGTGTGGCGGATGTCGACGCCAGCTTTGACGAAGGGGTGCCCCAGCAGGAGCTGCGGGTGAACCGGGAAAAGGCCGCCGATCTCGGACTCAGCGTCCGGGATGTCACCGAAGTCCTTCAGACCGCCATTGCCGGCTCGCGCGCCGGCGAATACCGCACCCAGGGCAATTCCTACCGGATCCTGGTTCAGCTGGCGGATGCCCGTCGCCTGTCCATCGACGAGGTTCTCGATCTCACTCTGCGAACTCCGTCCGGCGAACTGGTCGCACTCCGCAATGTCCTCGACACGCAGACCAGCCGCGCCCCCACGGAGATCCAGCGGCGCGACCAGCAGCGTCTGGTGACCGTCAATGCCAACATCGACGGCCGTCCGCAGGGGGAAGTGGCTGCGGACATCGCCAGAGCCCTCGACGCGATTCCCCGTCCCTCCGGGTACCTCTTCCGCCTCGCCGGGACCTATGAGGAACAGCAGGCCGCCTCCCGCGACTTCATGATGGCGCTCGTGCTGGCGCTGCTCCTCGTGTTCATGGTGCTGGCCTGCCAGTATGAATCCCTCAAGGACCCGCTGATCGTGATGGCCGCAACACCCATGACCGCCATCGGCGTGATCCTCACTCTGCTGTTCACCAACACCACCATGAACCTGCAGTCAGGGATTGGCTGCATCATGCTCGGAGGCATCGTGGTCAACAATGCCATCCTGCTGGTGGACCAGAGCAGCCGTCTGCTCCGCGAAGGCATGGCCACCACCGATGCCATCATGGAAGCCGGACGCCGGCGTCTGCGTCCGGTGCTGATGACCACCCTGACAACTGCTCTCGGCCTGATGCCGCTGGCTTTCGGTATCGGCGAGGGCGCCGACGCACAGGCACCCCTCGCACGGGCGGTCATCGGCGGACTTCTGGGCTCCACCGTCATCACTCTTCTTCTCACCCCGGTGGTCTATTCCTTCGCCCATGCGCAGCAGCAGGCAAAAGCCATCGCGGCTGACCAAACTCTGCCTGAACACGTCAATGAGGGTGGATGATTCCAGGTTGACGCTCGGAAATTGGTGGATGCACTGGACCGGTGCCTCATGAGTCGAGCACTCCGGCAGGGTGTAATAGTGCTTGACCGAACTTTCCCGATAGCTAGATTAGCCTATCTTAGCGAAAGGATTTAATTCCCGGCGACCACCTTTATTGGCGACCCCGGCTGTAAAGGGTTGCTGTCGGTAACCGGCACTTTGATAAACACTCCTGTAGACCAGTAATCCCCGGCTAACCGGCCATGATGGTCGCAACAGCTCTGATTCCGTCGATATCGAGCCACGGATTGCAGGACCGGCTATCGATGATTTCCTCAATGAATTATCCTTACTGAGGGCAGCGCACCCAATTTCATGGGATCCGTACTCTTCATTATCATCATTTAACAATCACATGAAAAAACCGCTGACTTCAAAGTCCAGCCATATTCCAGGATCCGGTTTGCTCAGATCAGCCCAATCCACTGAGCGGAGGAATTACTTTTCATTCCTTTTCACCTTGATCCTCAGCGGATGGGGACTGACGCAGTGCCAGGTGAGTGCGGCAGACTACTCGAATTGGATGACTGATCATTGGTCCCAGATCAAGGGCAAAACCCTTCGTCAGCTCGTCATTCCCGGGAGTCACGATTCGGGAGCCTACGACATGATCAATGCATGGGAATTTTTCGATCCGCGATTCGGGAAAGTGGAGCCTGATTTTGCCGGTCCGGATACGGCCGAAGCGGCATCCAAATTTGTCGCGGCCGGACCCTTTTTCGAAGCATGGTCGCAAACTCAGGACAAGGACATATATGAGCAACTGACCGACGGTATCCGCTTTCTCGACATCCGGGCCGCCGTGGATCCCAGCGGTGACTTCAGAGCGGTTCACAGTCTTTACGGCGATACAATAGACATCATTCTTGAAGATATCCGGAAATTTTCCGAGGAGCATCCACAGGAATTAATTTATGTGCGTTTTGACCACTTCCACGACTTTGGACTGAGAACGGAGGACAACTTCAACGGCGGCACCGACAAAATGCGCTGGGGAAAGCACAATGAACTCATTCATCTGATCAATGACTCAATTGGAGACAGATTGATCGCGAATTGGAGCCCCGACCGGACTTTGGAATCGCTTCGCGAAGATGACAGCAAGAAAAGAATCCTGCTCTTTTACAATTACCATGGATCCGTCGTGGAGGACGACGAGGGCTCGCCACCTTTCCCGGGTGATCCGGACTTCGCTTTTCTGCCAACCTTTGTGAGTAAAAAGGAGTATGCGGGAAATGGGGACTGGGTCAGCCCCTCACTCCATAAGGGTGATCCGGCAACATTCAAGAGTCTCACCCTGAGCAAAATAAATGGATTCCGCAATCAGAAGCTCCTCCATCGGATTGGCACTGTCACGCCAACCGAAGCGCAATTCGATGCCTGGTATCAGGACGGAAAATTTGCCGGCAACAATCCCAAGTCCCTGAAACAATATGCCGAGGACACCAATCCTGTGCTCGCCAAATGGATCACTGAAGAGTGGGCCAATCTGAATCTCAGCATTATAGCCATGGATTTTTATCCGGACTATCTGCTGCCGATGTGTCTGCGCTTGAATGGCATTACCGTGCCGGACTTCACCATACCCGAGGACAATGACTGGGGGAACTATCGAAACCTCGAGGAAATTCTCGATGATGCTTATACCGATGCAAGTGAGTGGACCGAGACGGCGGTTGCAGATGCCGGGGACTGGTTTGAGACGGCGTGGAGCGATGTGAGCACATTCTTCGTGGATACGGCCAATGCTTTTGCGGACATTTTTTATGAGGATGTCTATACAGTTCCAGCCGCCGGAACACCTCCGGCTGGCGGTGTGGTGGCCGGGATACGCCACTACGTGATCACTGCCAGCGCCATCACCGCGGACAGTGTTTCGGGCGACGGTGGCGATAACGTGGAGATTTACGGCGAGCTTTTCATGGTGCCCAGTTATTTCTGTTCAACCGATCCCGGATCCAATGCCACCTTCTGGAGTGCCGCGGAGGGCAATGGCAAAACGCTGGCCCTTAATGGCTCAACCATCGTGAGTCATGCCAAGAACATTTATGTGCCCGAATCGCTGGCCTCCTCTGCGGAAGTCGCTCTGGGTGGGTCTCTGGTGGAGGACGACTTCAGCATCCTTCCGGGTGGTGGGGATCAATTCGCGGATGCAATTCGAACGGTGGCCTTGGGAGGTTATCAGGAGGGGGAAAGCCGGATCTTTGATGTGAGCTTTGACTTTGGAGGCGATCAGATTGTCCACGCCACATTTGTGATTGAGCGCAGGGTTGCCCCGCTGATACAGAGCATACCGCAGGTCCTGTGGTCGGATCTGAATTTCGGGGATCCTGTGCCGGTGATTGAAATCGACCGGCTGGACCGGATCGGGGATACCGCGCCACTTACGGGGTTCACTCTGGTGCCGGGACGGTTCGAATACCGACCGCAAGCCGGGGAATTTCTCCGCCCGGGAACCCGGGCAATCATCGCGGCGCGATTCATTCCCAATGACACGCGACGCTACACGGAATCCACCATCACACGCGAGGTGGTTGTGCGGCCGGTGAACCGCCCGGTGCCCGGGAGGGTGGAGGCCGAGTCGTTCGACGCGTGGCGCGATCCCAGAACGGGGGTCCTGACGCCGGGTATTGAACCCACCGGGGACACGGGAGGCGGTCATGTAGTGGGCTTTGTTGCGTCCGGCAGTTCCTTTTCCTATGAGGTCACAGTGGCGGAGGGAAGCGGATTTCTTCCGGCGTTGAGGGTGTCGACAATTTTCGCCGACAGCCAACTGCGTCTGATCGTGGACGGAGAGGATGTCAGCGGACCGGTCCGGCTCCCGGAACAGCCTGACTTCGCCCGGTATGAGACGGTGTCATTCCCGGCCGTTTATCTGGAAAAGGGCCGGCATCGGATCGAGGTTGAGAACGTGGCGGGCACGACGGTCCTCCTCAACTATCTGGACTTCAATATTCACGATATTGAAAGCTATGGAGTCGATTTCCGGCGCTTTTCCGACGGCACAAGCTATCTCGATGATGGCAGTCGCCTGGAGGGGCCTGGAGTTTCAGTGCAGGATGAGATGCTGGTGCTGGCAGCTCCGGTGGAAATGGCTCCCGGCCTTGCCTTTTCCCTGGGCACCTGGACTCTGCCTCCCCTGTCGCGTGATGATCTGCCGACCGAACTCGGTTTTTTCACACAGTTCTCCTACCAGGCTTCGGGCGTCATGGGCCGACTCGATTTTCGGTTTGGTGATCTGGTTATTGAATTCAACCGCCCTGGTGCAGGCTCCTTCTTTGGAGTGCGGGTCAATGGCCAGATTGTTCCGGGCGGCTTCCTGGCACACCCGGCCCTTTCAGACGGTGAATCCCACATCGTCTTGATCCGCTGGTCGCGGCAGAGCGGCGAAGGACGTCTGACAATGCTGATTACGGACGACGGCCAGCTGGTGCCTGTTTTCCGGGAGCTGCCCACACCGGGATTCAAACCGGCCCCGGAAGACCGGATGTCTTTGAATGCCGGCAGCCCTCTGGGTGAATCCGCCAACGCGATGGGGTTGATGATCGGCTATCTTTCCGTTGAAAAACTGGAGGAGGAAACCCGGGTGCTCACTCTGAATGAAGGCTCGGACTGGGGAGTGGTATCGGCCACTGATGGCAGAATCGAAGGCCGCTTCACTGTGGAAAATAATGGCAATGCCCCATTGACCATCCATTCCTTTGAGCTGCCTGACGGCGTTACCCTGGATTGGAACGGCGGAGTATTGCTTATCGGGGAGGAGCGCGAAATTTCTCTCAGTCGGGAAGTGGTTGGGTCTGGAGATTTCAC
>JAUIAG010000303.1 GCA_030425355.1 Verrucomicrobiia bacterium | reverse complement strand
TTGACAGCATCCGAGATGCCCTTGAAGAGAGCGTCCTCATCAACACCATCAATGCCCTGAGTGAGCAGGCTCTTGCCGATATTCACCCCGATGGAGTAAGCCTGGCGTGCCGGTTCACTCTGAAGATCCAGTTCCTGTGCGCGTAACTGTAACTGCTGCCCGCCTGCGAGCAGCACCGTCAAAATCATGAGATTCGCAAATTTCATAGAGTCGTTAGTGGTAATGTGGAAGATACTGTCCAAAATTAAAGAAAAAAATGTGCTGATTCCCCTGATTGGGTGGTTGATGGCATGATTGGGTAATCAGAATTGGATTGGAATTCGAAGTGGGCGAAATGGAAACCGGCCTGAGTCATGGATCGAACTCAGGCCGGACTTTTTTAAATTTTACGCGTGGCAACAGGCCCGAAGGAGTCACAGGGTTGGATCAGGACTGTGACTCTAGACGAGTGTTTTGACGAGTAGGGTTGGTTATGGTTATGTACCGAACCTGCTGCCAGCGTCGTGGCTATCATCAACATTAAAACTCTCTTTTACAAGCAGTTCTTTCAGGAAAAGCAAAAAAAATCCTCAAGTCAGGGCGCCTTGAATGACATCGTCGATTTCTTTTTCGTCCGGTCCGGAGCCGTTCTGACGGTCCTTGAAGCGCACGCTGATGATTTTTGAAACGCCGCGTTCCTGCATGGTGACACCATATAATGTATCGGCCATACTGATAGTACGCTTGTTGTGGGTAATGATCAGGAACTGCGACTGACCGACGAACCGTTTGAGGATTTTCAGGAACCGGTTGATGTTGGACTCGTCAAGCGGGGCATCCAGCTCATCGAGGACGCAGAATGGTGAGGGCTTGACCTGGTAAATGGCAAAAAGCAGCGCGACGGCGGTCATCGTCTGCTCACCACCGGAAAGCAGCGATATGCTCTGGAGTTTCTTTCCGGGGGGCCGCGCGACGATGTCGATGCCGGTTTCCAGCACATCCTCCTCGTCCACGAGGGTCAGATCAGCCGTGCCGCCGCCGAATATTTCCTCGAAAGTTGACTGAAAGTTGGTTCGGATCTGATGGAATGTGGCAAGGAACATCTCCCGGGTTTCGGTGTTGATACGGTTGATGGCATCCAGAAGCTTTTCCCTGGCCTCTGTCAGATCCTGATGCTGCCCGTTGAGAAACTCATAACGCTGTTCCGTCTCTTCGTATTCCTCAATGGCGACGAGATTGACCGGTCCCATGGAATCGATCGTCCCCTGAAGGTCCCTGACCTGTTCCTCAATCAGGTCCCAGTCGGTTGATGCGCCGGACTCCTCCATTTCATCCGGGGTCATTTTGTGGATCTCCGGCGGGCCGTTGTCGGCGATGGTGATGGTGATACATTCGCCGGGGACTTCGCGCAGATCGATCTGATACCGCTCATGCACCCTTTCGATGAGGGATTCAATATGCATGGTCTTCTGGGCGATCTCGACTTCGAAGCGCGTCAGGCTGTTTTGAATCTCGTTGATCTTGCCTCGAAATTCGCGGAGCTTCACTTCCTCCAGTCTGATTCTTTCGAGGACTTCGGCCTTCTGCTGCTGGTGGGTGCTGAGTTCGACAGTCTGTTCCTCGATGCGGATATCCAGATCACCGATGGCGGACCTTGCGTTTTCTATGGCTTCGAGTGACTGCTGACGCCGGTGGGCGAAGGCTTCCTGATCCCGGCCCCGCTGAGCGAGCAGGGCTTCCAGTTCGGTGATCCTCTGTCTGAGCGGAGTAATCTGGTTCTGGTAACCGCGGATCATCTGCTCATTGGATGCGACCGCGACCTTGGCTTCAGTCAGCTCGGCACTGGCATTGTCCCTCTTCTGACGAATACTTTCCAACTCGCCGTTGATTCGTGACATCTCCTGCCGGATGGACTCACCCTGATTTTCAAGGTCACTTTTTTTCCTGTCGAGTTCGAGGCGTTTTTCCGACCCGGCATTCTGACTGCCCTCCAGTCTTTCTATTTCAAAATCTGCGACTTCCAGTTTCTGGGTGAGGCTGTCGAGGGCGGCGGTGGCGGACCGGTGGCTGGCCTCGATGCCGGCGATCTCCAGCTCGGTGGTGCGCTGGATGTCCCGGCGCTCCTGCAGTTCGGCCTCGAACCCTGAGATCCTTTGATCGAGTTCAGATTTTTTCTGCTCTATGCCGGCCGCCCTGTCATTCAGCGCGCTGATTTCCTGACCCAGCGATTCGATCAGGTTCTTTCGGCTCAGGGCGGAAGTGGCGCCCTGCCCGCCCTGTGATTTCTTTCCGCCGGCAACCGCCACACCTTGCGGGTGAACAACCTCACCCGCTCTTGTGACATAACCAACCGAATCCTGCCGCTTCGACAAGGCCTCGCCTATTGAATCCGTCAGGTAGTAATTCCCGGCCAGTCGGGTGATGAGCGGACGAAGCCAGTCCTCACATTCAATGAGTGCAGCAACAGGGGTCAGTCCGTCAGGATGAGCCGGGGTCGGAACGGAGCCATGATCGAGAATCCCCAGCTGCACGCGCCCGGCCTCTGATTCCCGAAGAAAAGTGGCAATCTCCTCCGCCAGTTGGTGACTGCGGCACAGGATGAGTTCAAACCGATCCTTGAGCAGAGCCTCAACCACAGGAACAAACTCGTCGGCAACCCGGATGTGATCAATCAGCAGTCCGTTGACAGCACCTTCAAACTGCTGAAGCACCTTCTGGGTACCGGGCTCCAGGCCTTCCTGGTCCTGTTCCAGCTGCTGAAGCACCTGAAGTCTTGATTCCTTTTCAGTCTGGCTGCGATGGATCTGCTGAAGATCGGTCTGGGCTGCGGCCGCCTGTGCCCTGATATCCCCCAGCTCGGACTGGATGGATCCGATCTGCTCATTGAATTCTGAAAGCTGCCGTCGCGAATCCTCAAGTGTTTGTGAGCTGGTGGAAAGGTTCTCCTCGAGCCTCGCCAGCTCCTCACGGATCTGCTGTTTTTCGGTATGCAGTTTTTCCAGGCGGGCCAGGTCTCCCTGTTTCTCCAGGTCGAAGCGATTGATCTGGTTACTGAGCTGAGCCAGCTCCTGGGCGGTGGAATAAGCCCTGGACTGGAACTGATTCACCTGATCCTGGAGGCCTGTGACCACACGCTCGACCTCCAGCATTGCCTCGTTCTTGCGCTGGAGGTTAACGCGCTGGGATTCAAGGCCGGACTCGGTTTCCTCAAGACCTCTGGTAGCCCGTTCCAGTTCACTTCTGGCGGCCTTGAGTCTTTCATCCGCCTCGACGGACTCATTGGCCGCCTGCTGCCTCTGCTCCTCCAGTTCCAACACACGCTGTTCATGGAAGCTGATTCTCTCGAAATTCTGATCTTTTTCGGCGCGCAGCGAGGTGAGTTGCTGCTGGGACTCACTCACCAGAGCATCCACGGTGGACTGCTCCTCGCGCAGCACTTCCACCTGGCTTTCCATGGCTGAATACTCCTCCTCCCTGACGCCTCTGAGCTGATGAAGGTCTCTTGTCTCCTGCTCCAGCCGCGTGCGATCCGCCTCATGGACATCCAGCTTGTGTCGTGAAAGCTGGGTGTCCAGAGTCTTGAGACAGTCCATGATCTCCTTGTATTTGCGGGCCTTTCCGGCCTGCCGCTGAAGCGTTCCGATGCGGCGTTTGACTTCGCCAATCAGATCCTCAACACGCACCAGATTCTGTTCGGTGTGCTCCAGTTTCCGCAGAGCCTCCCTTTTCTGGGCCTTGTACCGGGTTATTCCCGCTGCCTCCTCGAAAATCAGCCGTCTGTCATCCGGTTTGCTGGAAAGGATCTGGGTTATATTCCCCTGAGCCATGATGCTGTAGCTGGTTCGCCCGACACCGGTGCCCATGAAAAGCTGCTGTATATCCCGCAATCTGACCCGAAGCCCGTTGATCTCGTATTCGCTTCCCCCGTCACGATAGACGCGACGGGTGATTCTCACTTCCGAGTAGGAAAGGTCGAGTCCAGCCGCCTGAAGCTGGTTCTCTGTGACGTCGTCCAGAGTCATCGACACCTCGGCCATCTGCAGCTGCCTGCGCCGGTCCGTTCCGGAAAAAATCACATCCTGCATGGCGCCTCCACGAAGCGCCTTGGCCGACTGCTCACCCAGCACCCACCGTATCGCATCAGCCACATTCGACTTCCCGCACCCGTTCGGACCGACAATGGCCGTCACCCCGTCCTGGAAATCCAGACTGGTGCGGTCAGCAAAGGACTTGAAGCCCTGCATTGTCAGGTTCTTGAGGTACATCTGTCTCTCTCTCGCGTCTTTCCAAAAGCAAAACCCAATCCGGGGTCGGTGTAAAGGCCAACCCAGTATGTCGTGGGGGCAAGTTATTCACATACCACATACGGTGGACGGAAGAGTCATCCGCATTCCTCAACGCGGCAATTTGAAGGATGAGCGCATAATTCGGGCACTTTTGGGTATTCAACCACCGGTCGTGGTCTGATAGATTGCCGCGCATGAGCAAACCAGTCGAACCCGCAGGCACGAGAGGAAAGGGAAAGATGTCGCCCAGGAAGATGGTTTATCTGGTCCTGGTCGGTTTGGTGGCGGCCGCCCTGATCGGTTCGATAGTGCTGAATGTACTCACCATGATGGGGTATTTCCCGGATACCGATGTCATTTACAAGGGAGAGAACATGAACCAAAGGCACAGAAAGATCCTTGAAAAAAACGGGATTGTGCATCCGGATGAGGAGATCATCATGTTTTTCAGCGCGGGGATTTTCAGCGTTCTGGAGGACGGGAATCTGTTCACACCGTCGCGGGTGATTCTCTACCAGAAATCCGATGAGGAAGGACTGGAGACCTTCAGTATCCCCTTCCGCGAGATAAAAAGTATTTCCATGAATACCAGCAATCCCAGTCATCAGGGCTTTTCGATGATTCTTGTGGAATCGGACTCGGAGAGCGGCCGGGGTTTCGGGATACCGGTCTCACAGGTTGAGAATGCGGACGCCATGTTTTACGAAGGCCTGACCAACGCGTGGATCAGAGTCCGTCCGGAAGCTGCGGCACCAGTGGATGATCCGGGAAATCTTGAGCTGCTCAGTGCACTGCCGGAGGAGGAAGATTCTGAAAAGCAGGCTTCTGCTCCGGTTCTTCCCTCCGAGACTGAGTGACTCACCCGAGTCGCCGGCGAGCCACCACATCCCACTGATCGACGGGGACGCCGCGCCGGTCGAGGATTCTCAGATGATTGTAGAGTGCCACCGTGGGGCACACGTGCCATGGGATCCCTTCCAGTATGTCACCTATCCTGAGCTGATGGGCTGTTCCGGGGTCGACAAGGAGGTGCTCCTCGTTCTGCTTGAGAAACTTCATCTCAGGAAACCCGGGGAAAAAAACACGTTTTTCGATGGGGTTTTCTGCACTGACTGCCTTGTGGCCGAGATCAAGGCAGACCTTTCCACTATCCTGGAGGCTGATGACACGGCACAAAATCCGGATCGCCGGCTCGAAGGGATAGCTGGAGAATCTTGAACCAAATCCTGCATCCCAGAAAACAGATGTGCCCGGACTGCAGTGCCAGCTGGTGCATTCGGCAACACACTGAAAAGTCGGGCTTCCGCCGGCGACCACGTATTCAGGGACAATTCCCATGGTTTCCAGGTCACTGAGCCACTGCTTCAATGGCGCAATGGCGTCCAGGAACGCTTCTTTCCGCTGCTGATAATCCTCGTTTAATATGTGACCATCGTAGACGTGCAACCCACGGAAAGGAAACCGGTTCTGTTGCACTATTTCTTCCGCGAGTCGGGTTGCCTCTTGCCCCGGTGAAATTCCTGTGCGCCCCATGCCGGTGTCGATATCGATGAAAACGCCAGGAGTGGTGGAGTCAGCCCTCGTGGCAGACGACTGCAGCAGGGATTGAAAATGTTGAAGATTGTCGCAGACAAAGCTGAAGCGGGCCTCCGGCACCAGTCTGGCAAACTCCGTCAGCCAGTGGAGATCCTGGTGTGACGGCTGGCGGGCGAGCAGG
>JAUIAG010000008.1 GCA_030425355.1 Verrucomicrobiia bacterium | reverse complement strand
CGGGGGTAACTCATCGGCGCACCACTCCCACAGATTTCCTGTCATATCGAGGAGGTATTCCCCATTTTCACGATGCCGGTCCGGTTTCCTGGTGACCGGCCCTCTGCGTGTTCCGTCATAGTGAATGGGGATGGGCGCATCGGAAGTGGACTTTTGCAGGCTGTAGAGGCAGGCATATATCCACTCATTGGTGGATGGGAGGCGGTATTCAAAATTGTCGGGGATTTTCATGCGGGCATCAGTGCTTTCGGTACAGGTCTGACAGGACTGCACGGCATCCTGCCAACTGACCATGGAGATGACCCTGTTGTAGGAATCCTCTTCCCTGTAAGTGATCCATCTGTCGCGGCGGTTCCATCCCGGCCGTGAGACAATTCCCGTGGCTTCCATGCGGTCGATCCAGAAGCCGTGATCCACCGTGACAACGGAGACTCTGCCAAGATGGTTGGTGTATTCGATCGATCCGGGGGGAATCCAGACCATGGGCATATTCCCGCGGCTCCATCCCAGGCCGTTGACCGGCCATGTTATCAGGTACCATCGGCCGGTTCCTGTGAGCAGGATGGTCAGGGCGATCGCTCCGGACAGCCGGAATGGCATTCTGCGAAAGCCTGCGACAGTGGCCCGCAGCAGGAGGGCGCCTCCCACCCCGATCAGCAGCCAGTGAAGATTGTCGACAAGCAGCTTCCTGAGCTGATCCCTTTCAATGTCCAGCTGGTCCGCGATGCGCAGACCAAAAAGCAGTATGACGGCGACGCTGGCTGTTGCCAGTGTCAGCTCACGCAGTCGCCGGGACCGATTCGGGTGTTGGGGTGTCTCCTCAGGAGCACTCGGGTTGTTGGCTTCCTCGTGATCCATGGTTGTTTGAACTCACATTAAATGCCGGTGCATCAGTATGACCGATCCTGTCAGGCACTGCCAGCACCCAGACTGCAAAATCCACACTTTTCACAACACGGCGGACCTGATGTGGCGGCGGTTTGACTTGAGGGGATTCCGCCACGGGGAGATGATCCCCGTCATTGAAGAAAAAAGGAAAAGATCAGGAGTCAATGGGGGATGGTCAGGAGCGGGTATTGGATCCCCGGAATGAGAGTGATGAGTTTGTGCCCGGAGCCCCGCATCGCCCTGAGGAATTCAGGCACCATGGGATGACTCGCGTGGATCCGTTTTTCGGCCTCCGCTGCGATGACCGGTCTGATCCCGCAGTCATCGAGTATCTTGAGGAGGAGAACCGGTTTTGCAGAAGGTGGTTTGAGCGTCATGGGATCAACGGGCTTTCACAGGAAATCTATCATGAGATGTCTCGCTTTATTCCCGGGATCGATGAATCGGTTCCAGCCCGGGACGGGGATTATCTCTACTGGACACGGATGACCCGCGACATGGATCATCCGGTGATCCTCAGAAAACCGGTCCCGGTGAATGGCGGGCAGGCTTCTGAAAATGTTCAGGTTGTTCTCGATGCGGATCAATTCTCGAAATCATTTGATTACTTTCAGCTTGTTGAATGGGAGGTGAGCCCGGACGGGAGGATGCTGGCATTCAGCATCGATCCCGATGGCAGTGAATGCCCTCAGCTGTGGTTCCGCAGTCTGAATGAGAGTGAGTCAGCGGCAGGATTCCGCAGGACAAGCCTGGAGGTGGATGAGATATGCTGGGCGCGGGACAGCCGACATTTATTCCTGACGACACATGATGATCAATGGCGCTCAGACCGGGTCTGGGTCGTCGATACGCATGAATCCGAACTCAGTCCCATGCTGGTTTTTAAAGAAACCGATCCGGCATTCTGGGTTCAGATCGCATCATCCCAGGACGGGCAGTCCCTTCTCATCAGCAGCGGGAGCAGCACCACCAGTGAGGTGCACGCGGTCTCCATGATGGACCCGTCATGGCAGCCGGTCTGTATCCACCGCAGAAGTCCCGGAGTGGAATACGATTGTGATATCGATCATGATCAAGGCCTGGTCTGGATGCGCACCAACGCGTTTCGTCCCGACTTCTCACTGATTGAATTCAAGCTCGGTCAGTCTCCGGATCCGGATTCGACCGGCACACGGATGATCGGACTTCCATCGGAGCAGGTGCGAATTGATGGATTTCAACTTTTCCGCAGACATGTCATTCTTTTCCTCCGGGAAGCGGGGCAGGAGAGCCTTGCCATTCTCAACCGGAAAACCGGCAGCCTGGTTCCGGTGCCATTGCCCGATGGATTGTGGGCCATTGAGGAAGGGGACAATAACCTGTGGGATCCACGGGCGTGGCGGTTCAGTCTGAGCGGAATCGACACCCCGGGAGCCGTCATGGAAGTCCACAACGAGTCCGGTGAAGTCACTATTCTGAAGCAGATTCCGGTGCCTGCGGACTTCGATCCGTCACACTACAGGGTCTGGAGAGAAGAGGTGCCGGTCCGTGACAAAAGATCAGAAGTCAGCATTCCGGTGACTCTGGCGATGCGGACGGATCCCGGTGGCGACGGCCCACGGCCGGGCGTGGTCCATGTGTATGGGGCCTACGGGGATATTCTTGAGCCATATTTCCGGTCGTCATTTACTGCACTGATGGATTGCGGTTTCGTGGTTGCACTGGCACATGTCCGTGGCGGCGGATTCCTTGGGGAGTCATGGCGCCTTGCTGCCCGGATGAACACCAGGCCAGTGGCTGTGGATGACTTTGTGGCGGTGGCCGAGTGGCTCCAGGAGAAAGGCCCAGTCTCGAAGGGCAGCCTTGGAGTGTCTGCCGCCAGTGCCGGTGGAGTGGTGGCGGGTGCGGCTTTGAACCGTTGCCCCGGTCTGTTTGGTGCTGCAGTCCTCGAAGTCCCCTTTGTGGACATCGTCAGCACGATGTCCGATCCGGATATCCCACTGACCCTTGCCGAATACGAGGAATGGGGAAACCCGCAAGATCCTCTCATTCTCAGGGAAATGCTGGCCTATTCTCCATATGACAATATCCGCAGGCAGACATATCCACCAATACTGGTGACAGCCGGTCTGAATGACCCAAGGGTGGGATACTGGGAACCGGCCAAGTATGTGGCCCGGCTCCGGCTTGAAACCCCGACCGTCCCAGAAACCCTTTTTCTCAGGACGGCCATGGATGGCGGACACTTCGGATCATCCGGGCGGGACCAGCAGATTCGTGAGGTCGCCGAACAGTGTGCCTTCCTCGTTCATTTCCTGCAAACACCGTGAAATACATTGGAGCCCGTCGGATGCATTCTCACGGTGCCGCGAGCCGGAAAAAGGCCTTGTCGTATTCGGATGTGTGGATTTCGAACACCTGCGTTGCGCCGGGGAGGCCTTTGCCGCTGTAGACCACACTCCAGCTTATCAGATCGAGGCTCTTTTCGAGGATGACATTGCCCGAGGCCGGCACCTGCAGTGCTGCCCGAGGCTCCATGCCTCCATTGATGACGCCCAGTTCAGTGGTGCTGACGGTTGGAGCCGGGGTCATTCCGTTGGCAGTTCTTCCGATCCACTCCGAGTTCAGGCTCGTGTCCCGGCCCGGATTGTCCGGACGGGAATCGGTATCGGGAAAATCCACCTTGTAGACAATGGACGCGTTTGCCGGAGTGAAGAGGATTCCGTTCTCCGATGCTTGTGAATAGCGGATTCGTATTTGCCCCGGGTTTCCGAGGAGTTCCCAGGGTACGGCAGTTTCAAAGGAGCTGACACCGTGAGGGGATTCGAGATTTCCAACATGAATCCACGAAGGGCTGCCTGCGCCGGTTGATGTGAATGCAAAGAGTGCCGAGTCCTCAACCAGGAAGTCGAATCCCGAGTCACCGACGGTGAGGCCCGTGGAAATGTCCATGTCGATATCCATCCATATGGCCGTTGGTTGGCCGGCTGCCAGCTGCAGATGTGACTCAGCCGCGAAGTAGAGTGAATCGTTGTCATGAGCCGCGAGAAGACGGACCACCTGACCACCCGGGGTCTCCGCACTGGCTGGATTTTCCAGCAGCACCGATTCCGCCGCCCATTCATCAATGTTCCCGTCAAACTGAGGTGTGAAAAATGATTCCGGCGTAACGGGGAACCTCAGTGTGAGGAATGGAGCAGATTCCCGGTCCGGGACAAACTCGATGCGTGATCCGCCATAAGCGGCGTTGTCTCCGACGAATAGGAAGTGCCACGATCCGGTCTCCGGCAGTACGGCGGCCGGGATGGAGGTTTCGATCAGTGAGCCATTCTGTTGGACGCTGACGGCTCCCACGGGTTCCCAGTCCCAGTTGTCGCCCTCGCCGGCATATCGGTAGACTGTTTCATTCTGGATGAGAAAATCGGCCGCCATGTCCCACACCTTGTAGGTAGTGTTTCCTTTTCCTGAGTTGATGAAACTCGACCATGAGTAGTTGAGGTCGATGGTCCCGTCGTTGACGAAACCGAAGTGGAAAGCATTCGCTGACTTGCGGAAGTAGATTCGTCGCACGTCAATCGGATTTGACGGATCCTGCGGATCATCCGAATCTTCAGCTATCATAGCGTCTGGGGGCCACTCCGACAGGTCGCCATCCATGGTGATGCCGAATGTGATTTCGTTCTGTGGATAGATGGTTCCGGGTGTTCCGAAGCTGTCGGCCGAGGCAATCCAGTTTGCCGGGTCGGAAAGAATGGCGGTCATGGATCCCGGGCTGCTGGCAACAGCCTTGAGATTTGTGAGCTGCAGGGTCGGGCCGGAGCCGTCAGCTGGAGCCGGCCATGGCTGGTCATCCCCGTAGGTGACTTCAAAGAGCAGCTGGCCATCCCGGGCCTGCACCCGTATGGTCTCACCGCCGTTGGACAGCTTTCCGCCCGGCCATGGACCAAGGATCCGGAAATTATCCGGAGTCTGTGAATTGCGGAATTCCTTGAAGGCAACCGGGTTGCGGACGAGGAGCAGCGCGCCCCCTGGTGAAAGGCTGACTCCCTGGGGGAATACATACGGGTCGAATGCGCCGCCTACTTCGACGCCGGAAAGGTCAATGCTATCAGTGCCGAGGTTTGAGAATTCGAGATACTCGAGTTCCTCCTGTTCGAAATAACCGGTCTGTCCCGGGTTGTAGTTGATCTCGGAAATGACCAGTCCCCTGAAGTCATTCAGGTCGACAGGATCGAGGACAAATTCCGGGGTCAGGCTCATGTCCGATGAGGATGTGAGCTGCAGAACCGGGCTGGTCCCGCCGGTTTCCACCCACCGGACGAACCTGTATCCGGGAAGGGGTGATGCCTCCAGTCGAAGTGGCACGTTGCTGAAGTAAATCCCCGTGTATTCCTGAGGCAGCGGCATGCGGTTGCTGTTCACCAGAACACGGCCCATTTCGGGGTTTGGATTGGTGATGTCGAGACGGAATGTGCCGTCGATGCCCAGCACTTCCTGGACATGGCGGCGCACTTCGGGAATGCGGGCTCCCCAGTAGAATTTGAAGCCTTCGACTTCATCCTTCCATCCAACAATGCCGTCGACCGTGTTTTCAATTCCAAGATCCAGTTCCTGGAACAGATGACCGTAATTTGCGTTTACAAAGGCCTCGGCCTCGAAATTGATCCAGAAATCCGAGTGCCTTTCAATCACCGGTTCGATGACCTGCGCCGTGCTGTCGATGGCCGGCAGGACCCGTTCCGGAGTGATGAAGAGCAGGTCCATCATCGTTGCCATCCGCTGCACATACTCGTTGCGGAACTCCTCCGACTCCATCAGCCGGCGGAACATCAGAGTGGATTTGGCTGAAATCGGATAGACATCCGATTCGCCGTCCAGGGCGTCACGCAGGGAATTATAGGATGGTTCTGTTTTCCCGGTATCGCTGAAGCCGAATCCGTCATCGAGATCGAAGAGAAGGAACCGCCATTTTTCGAAGGGTTTGTTTTCGCGCCAGAGTCCGACATTCGAGTCGGGCCAGTCGTGGTTGCCCACGAATATCTGGACGATGTGATAATTGACCGCGGAGTCGAAGTCGATCCAGTTGCGTATGGTCTCCCAGTTCCCGGTATCGGCGAGGCTGTTCTCCTCAAGAAACCGGTAAAGTTTCCTGAATTCATCCGGTGCGCCGGTCTGGACGCGGTAAGTGTAATTGTCGTGGCGGATATCGTATTTTTTCACGACATCGATGAGGTCCTTGTCCACACCGGGGAATTTCTCATTGATGGAATGCTTGGAGTGGGCGTCCCGGACGTTGTGTATGCCCCAGAACTGCCCGTTGATGTAGACTTCGACCGGTCGGTAGCCCATCACTTCCAGGTCGATGCCGGCTTTTTCGAGATAATCGTGGACAAAGCCGTCGCGGAAGAGTGTTGAAGCCCAGTCATTCCCGGAGCCGCGGAGTTTGAAGCGGCGGTAGGTCTGCTGGCTGCGGCCCGGGAAGAGCGGGTAATTGATTTCCGGATCCCCCCAGCGGCTTTTGGTTTTAATCTGCAGTGTTTTCTGGCGGAACCGCCGGGTGCACTGCCCGGATATCTCCACTCCGGCAGAGATGGAAAATCCGATAGTGCCGTCCTTTTCGATCCATGTGATGTCGGCGGGCTTTTCCCATTCCTGGTTCCAGTTTGCCGGTTCGAAGTCGCAATTTTCGGCGAGGCCGTTGGTGCCTTTGACATAAATGCCTTCCTCATCACTGAAGAGATCTTTGGGATCGATGGTCAGTGCGACCACGGGCAGGTGATTTGTCTCACCAATGATATAAGTCGCTGAGGCGGCTGCGCTGTCGGCCATGCCGGGTGCCATGGCGATAGCCCGAATGGAAGCGGATGAATCAACTTCAAAAGGTCCCGAGTAGGGTGTGGAACTGGAGTCTGGAGTGGACCCGTCAGTCGTGTAGAAAATCGAACTGTCCGGCACGTCGGAAGTCAGGGTGACGGTGACAGGTTCCTGGTATTTTCCAGTGAGGGGACTTATAACCGGAGCGGCCATCCATGCGTTTTCCGGGCTGTTCGGCTCTCCCGGAGTGGCTATTCCGAAGCGGCTCCATTCCGATGCGCCGTCGGTAATCCGTCCATAGGCTGGCACATCGTGAAGGTCAGGGAGGACAACCTGATCGACCGTTATCGTTGAGTCAGGGGTTCGAATGGAAAGTATGAGTGTCTCCCCGCTGGCCGACAGGGCGAAGGGCCCATGGGCGATGCCGCGTCTGGTATCTCCATCGGCCCACAGTCGCAGGTAGCCGCCCGCCGGTATAACAAGCTGCGGACTGAGCGCCCATTTCAGTGGTTCAGCTTCGCGGTCACTTAAAAACAAATCATCACACGGAATGTCCACGTCCCCGGCATTGTAGAGTTCAATCCAGTCACTGTATTCGCCGGTTTCATCGGGTACGGTGTTCCACGATGTGGAAACCTCGTTGATGAAGAGACCGCTGATGCCTTGGGTGCGCGCCGGAGGGTTTGAAAAATGGACGATCAGCTGCGGAGGAGTCCAGTTCGGATTCGAAGCTGATGATGCAACGCGGTTGCCGGTTCCCTCCATCATCAAAACGACATCTCCTCCACGCTGCCATTCCGGCTGACCGACAATTTCTCTCAGGATGGGAGCAATGTCCGGTGTGCGCTGATCCGGTCCGTCCCGTCCGATGAGAAACCACGGCTCGACGGGCCATGCCACAGAGGCGGATGTTCTGTTGCGCGAGGAGAAGTTTCCAGCGTTGAAGTCAAGCCGTGCGGGTGCTGTGGCCAGCTCACCATGAATTGTGAGTAAGGCTGGTTCGGTGCCTTCCTGATTGGCGGTGAACTGTATCCAGGCCGAGTCTATAGTGGCACCGGAGGCGAGGGGCAAATCCTCAAACCGCAGCGCAGTCAGCACCCGGCCTGTCAGACCGTCGCTGCCCATCGCGAGATTCCAGCTTCCCATGCTGATGTTGCCGTTGCCATCAAGGCGCTCGACTCCATCCCCCCAGGTGGCCTGCGATTTCAGGATGGCCTGCGCAGCGCTCTGACCCACTGCCTGCGCCATACCCATCGTCATCACGGCCCACATCACAATGGCCAACCGATGAGAGAACTTCTCACCCCACGAACACTTTATATTACTCCCCATAATTATTTCAGAGAATCCACATCCGGCGCGGAAGCGGAGTCGGCTCATTCACGGCAGCATGACAGCTGAATCCCGCCTGACTGCATCCACACCTTATTCAAATAACGACTTGTCCCGCCCGATCTTGAGACATTCATGGACGCGCGTGCCTTCTCAGCCACCAGCGTGATGAGGATCCACGAGGGTGAAGTGAATGGGAGAAGCAATACTGGATTGGCACGAACGCGAAAGCCGGCAGCCAACGGCTGCCGGCTTTCGGGAAAATTGAGTTATTCGCGCACTGTCCGGAAACTGGTCACTGCATAATCACTGTCCGCCTCCGGAGTCAGCTGAGATCTTCACCGCCGTCTTCTTCCTGGGAGCCCTGGGAGCAAACTCGAAATCCAGATCCCCGGAATCCTTCAGAATGAGTGAAGCGGAAAACGGCCTTTTGGTCTTCTTTGAAATAAACTTGTGGAAGAGGTCGGTCTTGCGGTTGGTGAGCAGCTTCTGGATTTGTTCCGGGCTGATGGGCTGCTCGAGGATGGTTTTGGAAATCCGGAAGTCACAGGTTTTCTCGCTGCCGGTAGCCTTTTCGCAGATATAGGCCCGGTCGATATCATAGACGGATGACTTGCATTTCGGGCAGGGCCCCAGCGGAGTGCGGTCACTGAAGTCGATTGCCTCGTCGGTGTTTTCCTTGCGGTCATCGTCGCCGAAGTCGAAGACGACCTTGAACTCATCATCGACTTTCAGAACCGCACTGAACTCGCGTCCCATCCGGGAGCGGAAGCCTTCGAGTGGGCCGACTGTCCGTTTCCGGACCAGCTCATCCATTTCCTTGAGTTCGAGCTGCCTGCCACTGAGGATCTTGAAGGTGCCGAAGTCACAGTTCTGGCACTGGAATTTCTTGTAGTTCTCCCTGATGACACCGCCGCACTTCGGGCATGGGGACTCGAGGGTGCCGAAATCACCAGGCACCGTATCACTTTCGTATTGCTTGGTTTTTTCGACAATTTCCCGGGTCATGGCGTAGATCTGATCCATGAACTGCTGGCGTGGCAGTTCACCGCCTTCCATCTGCTTGAGCTGGTGTTCCCAGTTCCCGGTCATTTCGGGCGAGCTGAGTCCGGGAATTTTCAGGGCCCGGATCAGGAATAGAAGTGAGAAAGCCTTGGCAGTGGGAATGAGTTCCTTTTGTTCGCGGAGAAGGTATTTTTCGCGGATGAGTCCTTCGATGATGGCGGCTCTGGTGGCCGGGGTCCCGAGGCCCTTGGCTCCCATGGCCTCCCGGAGTTCCTCATCCTCAACCAGTTTTCCGGCGCCTTCCATGGCGGAGAGCAGTGTGGCTTCAGAGTAGCGCGGCGGCGGTTTGGTCACACTTTCGGTGACTTCCAGTTCGCGTGTCAGCACTTCCTCATGGTCCTTGATGGGGGGCAGTTCCCTGTCCGGTCCACTTCCGGCGGCACCGGAACCGACCGGCTTGTCTTTTCCGTAAACCTTGAGCCAGCCCGGATTGATCATCACCTTGCCCTCGGTCTTGAAAGGTTCATTCTCAACCCGTGTGATCCGGGTGGTGATCAGAAATTCGGCGCTCGGGTAAAAAATGGCCAGAAACCGACGCACCACCATGTCGTATATCTTCTGCTCCGGCTCGGAGAGTTTTTTCGGGGCCTCGGTGGTCGGGATAATCGCAAAGTGATCGGAAACCTTCGCGTTGTTGAAAATGCGCTTGTTGGGGACGACCCATTTCTGTTCGAGGATCTCGTCAGCAAACCGTCCGTACTGGTCGAAGGCCCAGTTGCTGAGACTGGCCCTGGCACTGGAATCGTTTCCCGTCAGCATCTGCATGGTTTTGCGGACGGTGTTGATATAGTCCTCGGGCAGCGCTCTGGAGTCGGTTCGTGGGTAAGTCAGGACCTTGTGTCGTTCATAAAGTGCCTGGGCGATCTTGAGCGTATTGGCAGCTGCTATGCCGAATCGGGCATTGGCCTCCCTCTGCAGTGAGGTGAGGTCATAGAGCAGCGGTGATGCCTGCCGCGACGGTTTGGTCTTTTCATCCGCGATTCCGGTTTTGTTAAGGCATTTGGATGCAAGGTCAGTGGCTGATCCCTTTTCCCAGATGCGTTCCGCCTTCAGGTCGGGGTCGCCGCCTTCTCCGGGTTTCTTGAAATTCTCATCAAACCACCTCCCGGTGTAATCACCACTTTCCGCCTTGAATGTGGCATAGACCTCCCAGTAGGGACGGGGTTTGTGGCTTTTGATTTTCTCCTCGCGTTCGACGACGATGGTGAGGGTGGGGGTCTGGACCCGCCCGACGGTCGTCAGCTGGAATCCGCCACTTTTTGAATTGAAGGCCGTCATGGCCCGTGTTCCGTTGATGCCGACCAGCCAGTCTGATTCAGAGCGGGACATCGCCGCATCCGCCAGTGGCTGCATGTCATTCTCACTGCGAAGCTTCTGAAATCCCTCGCGAATGGCAGCCGGAGTCATCGACTGAAGCCACAGCCTCCGCGTGGGTTTTTTCACTTTCAGGTAATCGACAATGTAACGGAAAATAAGTTCGCCCTCGCGGCCCGCGTCACAGGCATTGACCAGCATGTCAACGTCCTTACGCTTTGCCAGCTTGCCGAGAAGCTTGAGTCGGGGCTCAGTCTTTTCGATGGCTTTCAGCTCGAAATGCGGAGGCAGCACCGGAAGATTTGTCAAAGACCACTTGCCCCGTTTCACCTCATACTGATCCGGGGCCGCGATTTCCACAAGGTGACCGACCGCGGACGAGACAACCATCTCATCATTCTCGAAGTAGTCCTTCTCCTTCTTGAACTTGCCGAGTGCCTTGGCGATGTCGCTTGCTACCGAGGGCTTCTCCGCGATGACCAGTACTTTTCCCATATTCTTTCAGTTGACGCAGTGCTGTTTTGTCCTTTTCAAGCGCAAAGTCTCCTATTCGCCCGAGTCTGTCAAAAGCTTTAGTTCCCCGGGGCTTCCGACAACTCCCTTTGCACATGGACGGAATTCACCCCGAAGCCATTAACAAATTCCCTAAAAAAAATTGCGTATCTGTCGCTATACGAACGGGTTTCAAAGTTCTCAAAAATCCGGAATCCTGCAAATGAATTTGAATGAGGAGAAGTATAATGAGGGAACCTGCGGCATGGATGGGGGCGCTGCTGTGCCCGGTGTCTGCCTGATAAATCCGCCTTCACCATTCCTGCTGGATGAGCGGGTTTTCCCTTCTCTGGGGCTGCTGAAGGTTGCGGCCAGCCTGGAGCAGTCCGGTGTCCCGGTCCACGTTCTCGATCTCTCGGGAGTGGAAAATTTTCTCGATACGGTGGAAAGTTATCTTTCTTCAAATCCGCCGATGATTTACGGGCTGACAGCGACGACACCGCAGCTCCCATCCGTTTTCAGGATCATGGAGCGAATCCGTCATTTCCTTCCCGCAGCCCGTGTTATCCTCGGCGGTCCTCATGTGACCCTTGTTTCCTCGGCGGCCAAGATGGAGCAGAAAAACGGCAGGGCCGGCAATGGAAGAGGTTCAAGGGCATTCCGGCAGCTGCTTGACAGTTTTGATGTGGTGGTCAGCGGTGATGGCGAAATAGCCATCCACCAGGCTGTCCGCCCCGACAGCCCGGCCTTCATCGACGGTGATGATCCCAATGGGCCGTATTTCATGACCCGGGATTTTTATCGCGAATCCGCACTGCCAGCGCGTCATCTGATTGATCTTGAGAGTTATCGATACCGGATTGAGGGGCATCTGGCCACCAGCCTCATTGCCCAGCTCGGATGCCCTTTTAACTGCGGGTTCTGCGGCGGGCGCAACAGCAAGTCCCTGCGGGTGATTCGCTCCCGCGGTCACCAGTCGGTCATCGAGGAAGTCGGGATGCTCTACCGGGAATACGGCTACACCGGGTTCATGTTCTACGATGATGAACTCAATGTGAACAGGGACATGATCCTCATGATGAACGGCCTCCGTGATCTGCAGGACCGGCTCGGGGTCGAGTTCCGCCTGAGAGGGTTTGTGAAATCGGAGTTATTCAATGAGATGCAGGCCGCCGCCATGTACGGTGCCGGTTTCCGATGGATACTTTCCGGTTTTGAAGCGGCTGATGAGCGGATCCTCACCAATATCAACAAGAAGGCCACCCTGGATGACAATTCGCGGGCGGTAGACATTGCGCACCGCTACGGACTCAAGGTCAAGGCGCTGATGTCATGCGGCCACCCCGGCGAAACAGAGGAAACCATCGCGTCCATCCATGACTGGCTGGTGCACACACGGGTCGATGATTTCGACTGCACAATCATCACGCCGTATCCGGGGACTCCCTATTATGATCACGCCACACCGCATCCGGTGGTGGAACAGGCATGGACCTACAGGGCTCCGGTCACGGGAGACCTGCTGCATTCCTACGAGATCGACTACACAACCACAGCGAATTTCTACAAGGGCATCCCGGGAGAGGGATATCAGTCCTACGTCTTTACCGAGGCGCTTGAACCGGAGGATATCGTGCGCATGAGGGACTGGGTTGAAAGCGAGACCCGACGCCGGCTTTCCATCCCCTTCAACCCGTCACGGGCGGCCCGGCGGTACGAACACTCCATGGGACAGGGGCTGCCACCCGCTGTTCTGAAAATCCGGGATCGCAGTCGTCCAGCGGGTTCGATTGCCGCTTCCGCTTCACACTGACCGACTCAGCGGCTTTCCTGGAGGAAAAGAACCAGGGATTTCAGATCATGCGGTGTCAGACCGGCTTCCAGGCCCTCCGGCATCAGTGACCGTTTCTCGGTGCGGAATGCTTTGAGTGAATCCCTCTGCAGCAGTCGTGATTCACCGGTCAGCAGCTTTATCTCGATGGCGGTGCTGGTCTGGTTCATGAGAAGTCCTGTGAGGAAATCCCCATCATCGGTCTCGGCGGTGCATGTGACGTAGTTCGGGTTGATGGCCATATTGGGGTCGAGAATATGGGAGAGGAGATCCTCGTCGCTGCGGTGGAAGACTCCGGTCAGTTCCGGTCCTATAGCCATGCCGGTATCGCCGACGACATGACATATGGCGCACCGTTCGGAAAATACCTGACTTCCACGCAGTGTATCGCCGGACGGCGGCAATCTGGCCAGCCATTCGTCCACCACAGCACTGCGGTTGGAATATTCCTCGTCGCCGAACCACTTTGCGGCTCTTTGACGGATCGGCTCCGGAGACCACCTCAAAAGCGTCCGTCGCTGCTCGAGATCAAGATTCAGTTCACTGACCGAAATGGTTTCGTTTTCGAGGGCGTCGAGGAGTGATTCGCGGTAGGGAACACGGCTGAGTATGAGCTGGATGGTGCGTGTCCGCAGCCCCGGAGCTATATGCGGCCATGCTGCGGCAATCCATTGACCGGTGCGGTTGTCACGCAGCTCGGCCAGGGCTCTCAGACATGTCTCCTGGAGTTCGGGTGAAAGCAGCGACGGAAGCAGCGCTCCAAGGGCCTCTGCACTGGCGCTGCTACCTGTGGCACCCATGGAGCGAATCGCCATCATTCTGGTTTCGGGGTCGGTGGATTCCTCTTCTGCCAGTCGGCGTGCCCGTCGGCCGAGAATTTCCATCTGCCGCTGCAGCTGTGAATCATCATCAATCATTCTACACAGGCCAATGTACTCAAACCATGCTGAAGGGGCCGGTTCGAATTCCGCCACAGCGAGTCCCGGCGCGATGGCTGCCCGAAGGTCCACGGTTGCAGGATTGGAACTCAGGCCCCGCGCCAGCGCACCGAATACGTCTTTTTGAAGGCCGCCGTCTCCGCTTTCGACAGCCAGACTGACCAGTCTTTCAAGTGTGGTTGCATCACCGGGGCTGGCCACCCGCGCGGACTGTTCGATCAGGTCGACTGATCCGGACAGAACCCGCCTGACGTCCGGTCGGGAAAGTATACGATCGAGCAGCCGCGGCGAATCGGAACCGGCGAGTATCCTCAAGGCAAGCCGGTGATCGTCATTCCCGTGGTCACGAATCCAGGATTCAAACAGCAGCGTCGGATCGAGATTCGGACGCATCGGGGAGCTGGAGAGACTCAATGCTGCCTGAAAGCGCACAGCCTGATTCCTGTGCTGCAGGAGCCCGCTCTGGGCCCCGAAAATTCCTCCCGAGGCTGCGAGGTTCTCGGACAGCCTCAGTGCCGTGATGACAACTGCCGGATCCGGATCAGCCATGGTCTGCAGGAGAAGATCCGGTTCAAGATTTCCGGTGCCCATGAGTGTCCGCAGGGCCTCAATCCGCGACTCACGGGTTCTGCCGCCAAGGGCCGATTTCCGAAGTTTGCCGACGGGGACGCTCCGTGGAGGTATCTCTGTCACCATCAGCCGCCTGGCCGTCTGGCGCACCCACGGGTTCGGGGACTCTAGTCCGCCCGCGAGATGCGACGCGGGACTCATCGAAAAGGGGAAGCGGTCGGGAAGTGCAGTGGGATCCTGTGGAGTGATCCGGTAAATCCTGCCGCGATCTTCACCTGCACGGTAGTCCATATTCTCAAGCACCTTGGCCGGTATGTAGTCCGGGTGTTCAATCACCGCCCGCTGCATGTCCACAAGGTAGAGGGCTCCATCCGGACCGTAATGCAGACCCACGGGGCGGAACCATAAATCCTCGCTGGCAATGAATTCACGCTCCAGTTCTTCCGGTGCCCTCGAGGCACTCCAGACCGGCCCATCCGGTTGAAGGAGATCCCGGTGAACGAGGTTTCCGACGACGTCGCAGACGAAGATACTTGGGGCAAGTTCCTCGCCGAAATACGGGGCCTCAAGGATACCCATTCCGCCTGCCGAGGAAAAGTAACCCGCCTGTTCGGGGTGGTTGACGCGTGTTTCCTGGCGTGAGACGGGATAGATTCTCGCCATGGCCCCATGAACAGAAATATTCCGGGTGAGCTGACTCTGCCGGATTCCCGAATCCCCGGTATGGTAGCGGAGTGGAATGAACTGCTGTTGCAGGTAGTCGATATTGTAGGTGGTGAATGAATCACCGCGATGGTTGAAAACCAGGCCGAATCCACCACCGGTCTGAGCCGTTCTTTCAAGGGCGCCGGATGCGGGATCCCACGCGAAATCGGCATCGCTGAGATCGATGGGTGGGCGTGTTGTCCCGGTGGTCTGGATGGTGCCGCCTGCACCGCCGTTTGCACCATGAACGCGGTTGTCCGGTCCCCATGTCAGCGAGTTCATATTGCTGTCGGTGACTCCGAGTTCGAACCCGCTGATGATGACTTCCCTGTGGTCGGCGACGTCGTCACCGTCGGTGTCAGCCAGGTAGAGCACTTCAGGGGGGGCTCCGACCAGCACGCCTTCTTTCCATGGCATGATGGTTGTGGGAAAACTCAGACCGGTGGCAAACAGGGTGCTGGTGTCTGCCCTGCCGTCGAGGTCCACGTCCCTGAGCAGCCGTATGGTCCCGCCACCACGACGCTCTTCGCCGAAACCGTAGGGATAATCCCGCATCTCCACCACATAGGCATTCTCGTGTTCATCGAAGCAGACGGCGACGGGATCGACGATCATGGGCTCACTCGCCCAGAGGCTGATTCTGATTCCCGGATGATGGTGGAGGCCATCCCCGCTAACGGCCCAGCCGGCAGTGCCCGACGGCGAAGCACTCACCCTGGCGCCAGTTCCTGTTCCCGCTCCTGTCAATCCCTCGACGATGACCAAAGCGCAAAACAGACTTCTCAAGAACCCGCGGCTTTTCATAACCGGTATTCTGACAGTGATACCGTGGTGCTTCAACCATCATTCACATCACGAAAGGTCGGCCGGGCTGCTCAGTTCATGGATGGTGAAGGGGGAATCAATTCCCTTCATCTTGACCCGAAGTTTTCCTTCGGTTTGAAAGTGTCTCGAGGCCGTTTCCAGCGTGCTGGTGGAAACCAGAATCTGCCCGCCGACCGAGAATCCCTCGATCCGTGCCGCGAGATTGACCTGGGCTCCGACCGCACCGAATTTCATGCGCCGGTGTGAGCCGACGTTTCCAACCACCGCATCACCGGTGTTGATCCCGATGCCCATCCTCAAATTGTGTTCCCGAACAGCCGCGACCTCCTCATGCAGTTTCTGCATTCCCTCCTGCATGGCAATGGCGCACTCAAGTGCCCGGGTCGAGTGGTCCTCATAAGGGGGCAGGGCACCGAAAGCGACAAACATCCCGTCACCGGCGAAGTCGAGGATGATTCCACCGTGTTCTTCCACCTTCTCGATCATGGTCTCAAAGTAAACATTGAGAATGTCGACGAGTTTGTCCGGTGGCACGCGGGTCGAAAGGCTGGTGAAGCCACGAAGGTCACTGACGAGGATGGAGATGGTCCGTCGTTCCCCGCCGAGATGTACGGTCCCCGGTTCTTCGAGGATCCGGCTCACCAGCGCGTCACCGGCATACCTGCCGAATACCTGCCGGATGAAGTCATTGGATCTTCGCAGATCTTCATGAGCCCTCCTCAGTTTTACCTGGAGCTCCGAAACCTCGACGAGGTTGAACTGGTCCTCGACCATGGTCGCCAGGTCCTCAAGAAGCCGGATCTCCTTTTCATCCAGGGTCCTGGGGCGGGTGTCTGCCACGCAGAGTGTTCCCACCTTGTGGCCACGGTAGGACCTGAGCGGTCTTCCCGCATAAAAACGGACAAACGGTTCGCCCCTGACCAGAGGGTTGTCGTGAAACCGCTCGTCCTCGAAGGCGTCCGGCACAACCAGAAGGCGGTCCTCCATAATCGCGTGGCCGCAGAATGAGATGTCCCGCGGTGTTTCCGGAGTGCTCAGTCCGCATGCCGACTTGAACCACTGACGATTGCCCTCAAGCAGCGCAATGTAACTGATACGCACCCCGAAAAGTGCCTGCGCCGTCCGCGTGATCCGGTCAAATCGTTCCTCCGGTTCGGTGTCGAGGATGCGTAATTCCAGCAGATCCTTCTGCCGCTCCTGCTCATCGGCAGGTATGGGTGCCTTGATCATGTGATCCGTTCTTTCCCTTCGTCACTCCACAGTCAGGCACTGCGGCCGGATTTCAATGCGGACGCGTCAGATTATTGACGGTGCGGCTGTATCTGGTCCCTCTGTCCGGCAAAACGCGCCGGCTTATCCGGCCCTGGACTCCGAAGTGCCTCAGGGCGATGGAATCGGGGCATGATGCAGTTCCTCGAACAGCTGAAAGTTCTCGAGTTCGTCCAGCTCGGTGTCGTTGAGCTGGTGGATTTCCGGATCGATAAGTTCGACTTCCGCGCTTTCACAGTATATGCCGCAGAAGTGCCCGTTATATGAGGCGTCGACCAGTGAGATTATCACTTCCCCGTCAATGGAAAACTCAATATAGGATCCATAGCGGATCAACTGGAAATTATGGAGCAGCTCGGGGCTCGGCCGGAAATTGTTCGACTGGATATTCTTGAAGATATAATCCCGGTGAATATCATCAGGATTAACGCCCCAGAGCCGGATTTGAGCCAGTCCCTGCACGACATCCAGCGAAATATAATAGGCATTACCGTCCAGATCCGATTCGAAGACAAAGCCGCACTTTCCGAGGCCGGTGACCCGCATGGTGCCGCTCCAGAGGATATTCCTGCCGGGGCTTTTGAAGAGAAATATCTCATAACCGTTTGAGCTGGACATACGCCACCGGTGTGGAGTCTTCCGGACGTGTTCGGCGGTGGGGTTGTTGAGTATCGGTATGAGTTTGGCAAGGGTTTCCATGCTCACAGTTCTGGTGATTTTCTCAGTCCAGCGATAATAGCTGCGCAGGACCAGTTTCCCGTGATCATCAACCGAGAGT
This sequence comes from Verrucomicrobiia bacterium, assembly GCA_030425355.1. Classification (GTDB taxonomy): domain Bacteria; phylum Verrucomicrobiota; class Verrucomicrobiia; order Limisphaerales; family JAJOIW01; genus JAJOIW01. The sequence goes on along the minus strand of JAUIAG010000008.1, from coordinate 26,750 downwards.
TCTTTGGGCGGAGGCAGGTATCTGTGTGCATTCTCCACCTCCTCGCCGGAAACATAGAAACAATAGAGAAGATACCTCCCGCCATCCCGGGTCACCCGCGCCGCATAGTTGCCCTGGGGCATCAGCACATTGTCGTGGAAACTCTGATACTCACCCATGAAGCTGTCCGCATACCAGTAGTGGACCTTGATGTCCTCCCGGATCGATCCTATCAGATAAAACTGGCTTCCAATTTCAAGGAGGCAGGGACACTCGATATCATCATAGACCCGCGGGTAGAAGAGCGGAGGCAGTGGCACCGCCTCACCGTCCTGGAGTTCGTAGATTCCCACAAGACCTCTGCGTGACATCACCCCCGAATTACTCCGGGCGCACATCAGAATATAATGCCTGCCCTCGTAGTCGAAGATGAATGGATCGCGGAAGCTGACCCATTCGCGGTTGTTGTTGTCTCTCGTTTCATAGAAAGGTCCCCGCGGCTCAATGGGAAAAGGCGGCTCCTCGACCTTTTTCCACTCCATGAGATCCTTGCTGACAGCCTTCCCTATCTTCTGATAAAGCCCATGCTCCTTCTGGTTGAGGCCGGTATAATACATCTCATACGTGCCGTTATTATTGATGATATTCATGGTCCACAGCATGTCGTCATCCCATTCACCGGGGTCGCCCACCCACAGTGCGTTTTTCACGCGCTTCCAGTTGATGCAATCCCTTGATATCGCATGCGCAATGTAGTCATGATTCGGGAGGATCAGGTGAAACAGATGAAATGTGTCTCCAGCCTTGATGATCTCAATGTCCCCGATCTCTGATTCTCTGAATCCTCTTCCTGAGTACATGGTCGGTTATCTGTGTTTGAATCTGATTCCAATAAAAAGAGTATATAAATGAAATAAAATGAAAACGCGGTGGCGGGATTCCGTCGGGCGTGTCCGGTTTTCATCCCCTGCAGCAGCGGGTGGTGCGGGCGTCCCTGCGCTGCCGCACTCCGGATGCTATGTCAGGATTCGATGAACTGGAAATGCCGGAGTCCTTCGAGAATGCCCTGGGCGCTGATATTGTCGGCAAAATAATTGTTCCTCGTCCCTTTGAGTACATCGAGGTCCTTGGAGTAATTATTGACGATCACGCCTCGGGCCGATCCCTGGAACATATCGAGGTCATTGCCGGTATCGCCGGCGACCACAGTGTTGCTGAGGGGGACAGCCCATTTCTGGCTGAGGTACCGCACTGCACGTCCCTTGGAGCACCGCTTGGGAAGGATGTCGACATAGGCGTTCCGGGAAACAACCAGATTCATACGCCGCATGAGCGGGCGCAGCGTCTCCTGCAGCTCCTCGAGATTGAATTCATCCGAGCAGATGTAGTAGGAGATCTTGTAATTATTCTGTCTGTCGGGTTCCTGAGGGGTGATGCCCCTGACATCCCTGAGGGCATCGGTGATGCGGTCCCGGTTCCAGTTATAGCTGATAAACTGCTCCCAGCCTTTGTCGATCAGATTCTCTTCAAGCCCGTAATAAATATATGAGCCCACCGAGCAGATGACGAAATCCGGATCAGGAACATCAAACTCCCGGATGATTTCTCGCGTCAGCTCCAGAGACCTGCCTGTCGCCAGCCCGAAGATGAAATCATTGTCCCTGTGTTTCAGCAGGTCCTTCAGTTCATCAAGCCCCTGATAGTCTCCATTTTCATTGATGAGCGTGCCATCAATATCGGAGACCAGCATCCTGTTGGAGACCTTGAGACGCTGTTGAACAACCGGGATCTTGTTGATGTTCTTGATGCCGAAACCACTGGATGACTCACGGTTGGCGCGGACAATTTTCAGATAGGTCTCAACGTGGGTGGGCCACCCGAAGTTCTCGAGGACGTTCCTGACTCCGCCGGCGGACAGTTCCTTCCAGTGTTCCTGGTCGATGAGGATGTCTCTCAAAGCCTTCTGAATCTCCGCTGTGTCGGTCGGTTCGACCAGCGTCCCGTTTTTGCATTTGGGAAGGATTTCGGTGGGCCCGCCGTGGTTTGTGGCGACAACCGGACACCCGCATGCGGTGGCTTCCAGCAGGGTCAGTCCGAATGGCTCGGTCAGCGCGATATTCACGAACACGCCTTTGAGGCGCGCGCAGTGACGGTAGAGTTCCGGGACTTCAAACTTGCTGTCGTGGTCCTTGGGAATGGCTATTTTCCCGTAGAGGTTGTACTTGTCCATCAGCAGAAGGATCTCTGTGAGGACTTCGCGGGCGCCGTCGGGCATGTTGGTGATGTCACCGCGGATGCCGGCAAATATCACCAGATTGGCCAGTGCCTGAAGTTCGGGATCGCTGCCATACGCGTGTATCAGTCCGTCGATGTTCTTCTTCCGGTCAGGCCGGCATACCGCCAGAATCATCGGCTTGGTCGGTTCCTTGAGAAAGACCTGCATGCGCTCCACCAGGTTCTGCATGGCCTGCTTTTCCTCGAGCGGCTTCTGGTTGGTGTCGAAAAGATCATCGAAATACGGGTGGAAGCGCTCGAAGTCAATTCCCGGCGGGATGACGTGATACTCGGCCAGGTGGTCGTTGGAGTAATCGGAGAAAAGGCTGATCTCCCGCGCTGTGGACGTGACAACGAATTCCGAGTTGGCCAGCACGGATTCCTCGGCGGCGAAGCGCTGCTCGAACTGATACCTCTGGAAGCTCTCCTGTTTGCTCATGCCGGAATCCACCAGCTTCTCCAGCTTCGGGCGGCCAAGCGAATGCGCAGAGTGTGCGAAGGGCAGGTGGAGATATGCCGACAGCTCGGCCGCCACATATCCGGCGTCCGCATAATGGGAATGAATCCAGTCAATCGTCAGCCCGTCACTCTTGATCATCTGGATGGTGTTGGTGACAAACTCATCAAGGGATGGCCACAGCTGCTCCTTGACCAGATACTTCTTCCCTCCACACCACACGCGGCGGATCTCAAATTTTTCCGAAATTTCTTCGACAGGTTCGGCGTAGATTTTTTCGACGGTGGGGTCGTCGATTCTTCTGGTGAACAGGTAGACCTTTGTGACATCGGGGTGCTCACTCAGGGCCCTGGCAAGTTCCATCACATATATAATCTGCCCGCCATTATCCGCATCACGACCAATTTCAAGTTTGCCGCCCCTGAAAAGTCCGTGGACGCTGATTAGCTGAATAACCATTGGTTTCCAGCATACCCCGTGATCCCCTTATTTCAACGCTTTTCTCCCCTGATCCCGCCCGAAACGCCTTCCGCACCACATCAATACATACGCATGCTTTATAATAATTCCGGCGGGTTCATATAATCATCGGGGTGAATTTATCTCATGAATTCACCGCTTTCCACGGCGTGATCGACTGATGCCGGTTCGTTCAGGAAGTTCTTTCCGGCGTCCGGGAAATGGGGTAATTCTTCAGTATGTCGAGTGGCAGTGAAGATGAGTGGAAAGTATTGATTGTCGTTGGAGATGCGTCCGAGACGGTGGATACGCTGTATCCGTTCTATCGATTGATAGAGGGAGGCTACAGGCCGGTGGTGGCCGGTCCGGAGGTGCATCGGTACCAGATGGTCATGCACGAGGTCAAACCCGGCTGGACCATCACGCGCGAGTGGGAGGGCTACACCATCCAGTCCGATGTGGCCTTCCGGGACGTCCGACCCGAGGAGTATACAGGAATCTTTTTCAGCGGCGGCCGCGCTCCCGAATACATCCGCTACGATCAGGATCTTGTGAGACTGACCCGGTATTTCTTCCGCCAGGGCCTTCCGATAGCCAGCGTGTGCCATGGAGTGGAAATTCCAGCCTATGCCGACTGCGTGCGCGGGCGGAAGATGGCCACGGTCCCGAAGTGCCGCTTTGATCTCGAAGTCTGCGGCGGGATCTTCCTGGACCAGCCCTGTGTGGTGGACGGCAATCTGGTCAGCGGCCGCACCTACCACGATCACGGGCACTACATGGGTGAATGGATGCGCCTTCTGGATGCCGAACGCAGCCGGAGGCGGGCCATGCCGTCGACTTCCGGCTCAGAAGGGACCTCGTAGCTTTTTCCCGCAGTTGCATCGCCCGTGCGGATACGGCTAGGATCGGGGCATGTTGACGCATGACTTCATACCAGCCCGCAGCGGAGGATCCCGTTTCCTGATGCTGGTGATGCATGGACTTGGGGACAGCATGGAAAGCTACCGCCCGCTAGTCGGCGAGCTGGCCATTCCCCGGATGAACTACCTGCTGCTCAATGCCCCCGACCATTACATGGGCGGCTACAGCTGGTATGACATTTACGATAATCCGGAGCCCGGTATCGTCCGCAGCCGCCAGCTCATCGCTGAATTGCTCGAACACCAGCACCGGCAGGGATTCCCGTACGAAAAAATGTTCGTCTTCGGGTTTTCCCAGGGATGCCTGATGACCACCGAGATCGGGATGCGCTTCCCGAATGTCCTCGGTGGACTCATCGGAATCAGCGGGTATGTCTACGACCCGGAAAAACTTTTCGCAGAACGTTCGGCAGTGGCCGAAAAACAGTCGTTTCTCATCACCCACGGCGACATGGACCCGCTCCTGCCGCTCGATCACTCGCGTCGAATCTATCGCTTTCTCGCCGAATCCGGAATTCCCATCCAGTGGGTGGAGTTCAACAAAGCCCATTCATTTGCCGGAGAACCGGAATTTGCCGTGATCCGCGACTTCGTCAATCAGCGCATGGACCAGATTGACTCCAACGGGTGACTTGACCGAAGTCCATCCCATTGGGTATGGTTCTCAGCTCGTCTGGATTGACAGATTGACCAAACACAGACCGAATTACCAATAATCAGTTAAATACTCGTGAATATCTCCGTAGACGACCTGGGACCGTGCAAGAAATTACTTCGCTTTGAAGTGGATGAGAACGAAGTCCGTCAACAGGCGGATACCGTCATCCGCAGCATCACCGGCCAGGTCCAGCTCCCGGGGTTCCGCAAGGGCAAAGCACCGCGGGCCATGATTCTCCGCAGCTACGGTGATGAAATCCGCGATCGGGTCAAACAGCGATTGATGGAAAAGGGCCTGAAAAAAGGCGTCGAGGACAACAATTTCCGTTTTGTCTCCACAGTGGACGTCGAGGAGATCAGCTTCGACCTCGACGGCCCGTTCAAATTTGCCATCAACATCGAGGTCGAGCCTCAGTTCGACCTTCCCAATTACAAGGGCATTCAAGCCGAGGTCACCAAAGTTCAGGTTCTCGATGATGACGTCGAATCGGCACTGCAGACCCTCGCCGAACAGCGTGCCGAATACATCGACATGGAGGGTGCGGCGGAAGATGACTGCTTCGCGATTATTTCATACAGCGGCTACATCGATGGAACAGCCGTCATCGAGACATTCCCGGACTCCCGGTCCTTTGCCCAGGCCACAAACCAGTGGTACCCGATCGGCGACACCCCGGAAGAATATATGCCCGGTTTCGCCGCTGCCCTGAAGGGCCAGGCTGTCGGGGCAACACTGACTGTGGATTCCGTTTTCCCTGATGATCATTTCAACAAGGATCTTGCAGGAAAGACGGTGCGTTATGAGATCACTGTCAGTGGCCTCAAGAAAAGGAAGCTCCCCGAGATCAATGATGAGTTTGCCAGCACTTTCGGGGCTGAAAACCTGGAAGTGCTCCGCAAAGGGGTGCGCGAGGATCTGGAGAACGAATCGAACTCCCGTTACCGCCAGGACCTCCGTGTGATTCTCGCCAACAAACTGTCGGAAGGACTCGATTTCGAAGTCCCGGACAGCATGGTCGAGGAACAAACCCGCCGCATTGTCTACGACATCGTCTACAGGAATCAGCAATCCGGCGCCTCCAAGGAACAGATCGCCCAGCACAAGGACGAAATCTATAAAATGGCCAATGAAAGCGCGATACACCGCGTCCGTAACAACATTATCCTCAAGGCCATCGCCAAGGCTGAGAATCTGGAAGTGAACCAGCACGAGGTTTCGCTCTATGTCGCCAGGATGGCTGCCAGCCAGCAGACAAAGCCTGAAAAACTCTTCAAGGAACTCCAGGAGCGCAATGCCATCGGCGACGTCGTCAGCGATATCCTCGTCTCCAAGGCAATGGACCTTATTCAGATGAATGCGAATATCACTGAAATTCCCAAAACCCGCCAGGAACTGGATGCTCAGGCTGCCGCTGAAGACGGGAACCAGGATAATCAGTCCTGAGCCTCCTGACCGGGACCGGAAAGTCCTCCTCACAGTCTCCATTGGATTTTGCCGGATGCTTCACCGCATCCGGTTTTTCTTTTCACCCCAGCCGGCATCGGGAGCCTTTTTCCATGGAATCATGGAGAATTGAATTATATGATCCTGATCCATGACCCGGCGATCAGGAGAGGAGAGGCAGCATGGATTATTCTCCATTCTTCCTGTCCGATGCGCCGTGTCTCAGGCATTGCAGTGGTTGAATGAAATTCCACATTCATTGAAGGTAAGTTGATGATACGGTTCAGAAGATTATTGATGTTCCTTTTGCTGATGGCAATTGTCTGTGGCGGCCATGCTGTGGCAACGGAGACAGCAGAGCCTTTCATAAAAATTTCCCGCCGTCATGACGGAAGAGACACCGCCACTCTGCTCGCCACCAACAACACTTTGGCAGACATAACTGTTTTCCTGAATGTGAAGGGCACGAATTTCACTGCGTCAAAGAACCTTCCACTCAAGGTCGTGGTGCCGGGAAAGGCGGAAAAGTACGAAATCCTCAAATTATCCAAAAAGGATACAGGAGGGAGATGGCGTTATAACTACAATTATGAATACGGGTTTGGAGACGCCTCGGCCCAGCACGATATCACATATTTATACCGCCTCCCCTACGAAAGCGGGAAATCATACAGAATTGCGCAATCATTCGGCGGGAAGTTCAGCCACCAGAAAGGACTGCATTACGGGGTGGATTTTGCCATGCCGGAAGGAACCCCGGTCTGCGCCGCACGGGAAGGCGAGGTTGTTGCGGTCAGGTCCTCGTCTGATGTCGGCGGCCCTTCCGCCAGATTCAAGGACAAGGGCAATTTCGTTTATATACTGCATCCGGACAGGAGCCTTGGTGTATATCTTCATTTCAGGAAAGGTGGAGTCACCGTTGCCCCCGGTGCCCAGGTGAAAAAGGGACAGATCATAGGCTATTCGGGAAATACCGGATGGAGTCAGGGACCTCACCTCCATTTCAGCGTTCACAGTGTTCTGCGCGAGGACGAGAAGGGGAAGTCTTTCCCGCTGCGGTTCTCGACAAGCTCGGGAGCCAAGACCTATCTCCTTGAAGGCAGGTCCTATACGGCTGACTAGCGGCTTTGCAGCAGCCAGATGAGCACGGAGTAGGTTTAATCCCGGTCGCTGTGAACATCAGTCCCTGAATTGCCCCCGCATCAGTTCAACGGGATGGGCTGTCCGGAGCATCAGCCTCCAGAGTGTTTTTACCAGCCTCTGTATCCTTAGTGATACGGCCTGTCCCGTGAGTTGCCGGGGTTTGTGCGGCATCCGCTCTCATGGGGACGATATCCAGTTGCAGATCATCTTCCGGTCCCGGTGAATCGGGTGGTGTGTATCTGAAATCGTCAAAAGTTGTTTCACGGACGATCGTGAAGGGGATGACCGCAAGAGCCCGTCCGCTGAGTCGGAACTGGAGCCGATGGATCATCGGTGTGCTTCCCGGTTCCACAGCCTGGTAGTCGGTCCGGACGTAAACCGAGTTGATCCGCACCCCGGCCATGGGCCGGAAGCTCTCCTCATTGTTCAGTTCAAAAAATCTGATATAGGCGGGATCGCGATTGACCCTGACGACACAGCTGAGTGATTTCATCAGCTCCTTGAGACCGCGTGACGAATCGGAACCGGTTCGGTTGGAGGAGAATTCCAGTTCCACATTGGAAAGATCGACGTGATAGTCGATGAATTCCTCATTCTCCCCGTCAACGCGGAAAAGTAATTCCCCGATGATATCCCTGTCGTGAACGCCGGGGTTCAGTTCCTTCTTGTGATTGCGGCGTTCCAGGGTTTTTGATTCATGGAGGTGGACACCGAGTGGCCGCAGAAGGCTCGCACCATCCGGTTTTTCCTCCTTAAGATATTCCTCAAGTGTCTGCCGGTCAGGCGGGCGGCCGTCCACCATCCACAACTGCCAACGCTCCGGCCCGGGCTTCGAAGGGTCAAAGATCTCAAAAGTCGGACCATTGCCGGTCAGTCTCTGCAGGGAGAAGCCCCAGTTTTCAAAATCCACGGACTGATGCCGGATCGTGGCTTCCCTGAGCGGCCCGGGAAGCCATTTGAGATCCGGTACATCCAGTCCACAGAGCGTGTGTACTCCGAAGCGTGCGGCGGCGAGACCGACCAGAAAAACCGCCAGGACAGGGCCGAACCGGCCTGTTCCGGCAGGTCGCGGGTCACTGCGGCTGATTCCACTGATCCGGACTACACATCTTCTGGAAATGGCCAGAGTCATTCATTTCTGAAATAACATGAGAATCCGGAGCCGCAATCCCTGCGGGCTCAAAGGCTGCTGTAGGGTTTTTCGATGAGAAAGGTCTGGTGGATCTTCGAGACAGTCTGCTTGTACTGTTCCATTCCGGCCATGGCCTTCCAGTCGGGGTGATCGACAAATTTCTTCCAGTTGGCATCCCGTTCCTCCATGTCCTCAAAGGCCAGCATGTAGACCAGATTGGGCATGTCCTTGCCGGCAATCACATCCCCAAAGAAGACGCCATGAAGTCCGGTGCGGTTGAAGATGTCAATTTCCCCCTCGTTGAACATCATCACTTTCATGTACCCCTTGTAGGCGCTGAAGCTTTCGTAGTTCCGAAGCTCGAACAGCTTTTTGTCCGCGCCGGGTTTGATGGTTTTCGGCCATCCGGAGAAAGCTTTCATCAGTGTGATCTCCAGCCTTTCGTAGGCGCGGTCATTTTTGGTGGGCAGAGCATGATAATCACTTGCCGCCTCAACGTACTCGCTATCCTCCACCAGCCTCGACGGGAAGGCCATATAATCTTCAATGGAATTGAAGGATGCTGCCATCCAGATGGAGTGACCGTCTTTTTCCTTGTCGAAGGCTTCAAAGACCCCGACGCTGGGCACGCCCTGGCGCTTAAGGCCGGGCACCAGTGCCTCCTTAAGATGGGCATCAACCTTCGCATGCTGCTCTGCATCTTTGATGTGATACTGAAAGAGCGCAATGATCTGCTCGTGGTGGTTTGCATGGCCGGATATGGCTCCCGTCACGGTCAATGCCACGACGGCCAGACAAACAAGGAAATTCCTGAGTTGGGTGTTCATCCCTTCCATTCATCCCTGAAATGCCGGCGAAGTCAATTCTGTTGCCCATTGACCTTCACCCTGGCCGCCTCCTGGAGAACAACCGGGTGGAAATATTTGCGGCGACAGTGTTTCCCCCACTCAGAGCATTTCACCCGCTGCCCTCTGTCCGGACAGGTACGCTCCATGGGTGGTGCCGAAATAGCGTGAGTGCGTGGCCTCGCCGGCAAAAAAGAGTTTCCCGCCCAGGGGGCTTGCCAGAGCTTTCCGCATCCGCCCGGTTGAACCAATGGCGTTATAAGAGTAGGCCCCCATCGAAAACGGATCCAGTCCCCAGCGGGTCAGTTGAAAATCTTCCGGATCCGGTATTCCCGCGCCAAAGATTCTCCTCATGGTCTTCATGGCACTGGCCACCGTTTCAATATCCGACCACTTCTCCACCCTGCTTCCATGTGAGGCCGCACTGAACGCCTGAATGACCGGTCTGCCCGAAACCCTCTGGTAATTCACCCACGTCGTCCATTCGCCATGACTGGCCGGGACATATCCAAACCAGTCCACTCCATCCGGCCAGAAGGCACGGTTGAATCGGAGGAAACATTTATTGAGTAATCCCATTCCCAGACTTGAAATGGCCCTCAGCTTGTCGTCTGGAAGTTCAGGTATGAATTTTACCGCACCTGATTTCAGCACTCCAAGAGGCAGTGTAATAAGGACCTTGTCAGCTGCAAACTCTGAATCCTCGGTGGTAATCCGGACTTCGGGACCATCCCAGTGGATTTCTCTGACTGCCTGGTTGTATTCTATATCCAGATTCTCCGCCAGCCAGTCGACAACATCCCCGAAGCCATTCTCAAATAAAACGTCGTTCCCTCGGAAGGAATGATCACTGTCATGCCAGTGTGTCGAGAGAGTGTCGATACTGCCTGCGTATTCATGCTCCAACTCAAAGCTGAGGATAAAATGAATAAGCCGGTAATCACTTGATGCGGGGTCATGTCGGGTCAGAAGCTTCCTGAGTGCCTGGTGTATGGATACATCAGGGTCCTGTGACTGAGCCTCGCGGAGCAGTCTGGAGATCTGCCTCCTCAGACTCCCGAGTCGATCCTCCTCACCGGAAGTCAATGCATCGCCCTGAGTATTGTAGATCACAGCCCGGTCCTCGCTTGTAACCTTCCGCCTGGCGCTGATCCGGTCCGCGAGTTTGGTGATCGGATTGCCTCTGACACCGTGAATCCACGCTGCTCCCATGTCAATGGGTGCATCCTGCCATTTTCTGCTGGTCCAAACCCTTCCGCCGACGCGGTTTCGCGCCTCAAGGACCAATACCTCATGTCCCTTGTCGACCAGGAAACGGGCCGCTCCCAGCCCCGCGAGGCCGGCGCCGATGATGAGGACACGACCTCCCTTGCTGTCCGTCCTCAATCGCGTTTCCTGCGTGGCAAAGGACCATCCCGGAATGCTCATTAGCACTCCTCCAAGGAGCCGATTGAATTGACGCCGGTTCATTCAGTTTTGTAGCTGCTCTCCCGAACCATAATCATCCTGACAACATTTTCAAAATGAATCAAACGGCGGCACCCGTGATTCTGGAACAGTTCACCTTCAAAAAAGAAAAACCCGCCGGGTGATCCTGCGGGTTGATGGAAATGGTTGTTTGAACTGATTTTTTCAGCGGGCCAGCGGCTGTCCGTTGTTGCGGACGGCTGTGGGGATTTTCCGTGAAGGTTTCCTTTTGGGGCGGTTCTGGAAGTCCCGGGCCTTTGGAGCCGCGGCGGTGTCATCCTGCTTCGGACCGCGGTCCCTGAAGGATGGGCGGTCGGATGAGTAGGGTGATGCCTGATATCCACCCTTGCCGAAGCGGCTGCGGCTTCTGCCGGGGCGGGCCTGGTTTTGCCCATCCCGATCCCGATCGCGATCTTTTTTGAAGGAAGGGCGTGATCCATTGCGTCCGCGGCCATTGGTCATTTTGGCGGCCATGGTGCGAATATGACCGAGCTTCTCAATGTGGAATTCGTGGTTGGCGTAGACAGGGATCTCGGTCTTGATGAGTCTCTCGACGGCCATGAGTTCCTTGAGGTTGTCCTCGGAACAGAATGTGAGTGCCGTTCCTGCTGCTCCGCCCCGTGCTGTGCGTCCGATGCGGTGCACATAGGATTCCGGCTCATCAGGCATATCAAAATTCACCACCAGCGACACATCCTTGACATCAATTCCCCGGGCAGCCACATCGGTGGCGACAAGAATTGGTGACCGTCCCTTGCGGAAACTTTCCAGAGCCCTCTGGCGGGCCGCCTGGGTCTTGTTGCCGTGGATGGCCTCAGCCCGGAAACCTTCGCGTCCCAGCGCCTTTGCCACCTTGTCGGCACGGAATTTTGTCCGTGTGAAAACCAGGGTCAGCTGACGCCCGCCCCGATCCTGCTGTTCATTCAGAAGATGCTGGAGAAGCGACAGTTTGTTTTCCTGTCCCACATAGCACAACTGGTGATCGATCTTTTCAGCTGTGGTCACCTTGGGAGACAGACGGATTTCCGCCGGGTTGTTCAGGATCTCGTGGGCGAGTTCATTGATTTCCGGGGACAGTGTGGCTGAGAAGAAAAGTGACTGCCTTCTTGCCGGCAGCTCGCCGATGATCTTCCGGATGTCATTAATGAAGCCCATGTCGAGCATCCGGTCGGCTTCATCAAGGACGAAGAATTCGACACCACCGAAATCCACCTCGCCCTGATTGCGCAGGTCGAGAAGCCTTCCCGGAGTGGCCACCAGCACATCCACCCCACGCTTCATGGCGGTGATTTGCCGGCTCATGCTGACCCCGCCATAGACGGTTTCAACGGTCACTTTCATATGGGCCCCGTAATCAGTGAAACTTTTGGCAACCTGTACCGCCAGTTCCCTGGTGGGTGTCAGAACGAGGGCCCGCATCCGGTGTCTCTCCGGACGTGCCGGATTCTCGTGGATATTCTGCAGGATAGGCAGCGCGAAGGCCGCGGTCTTGCCGGTTCCGGTCTGGGCAGCTCCCAGCAGGTCCCGACCCTCGAGAAGCACGGGTATTGCCTGCTCCTGGATAGGTGATGGATGGGTGTAATTTTTGGCGCGCAATGCACGCTGCAGCGGCGCAGCCAGTGGCAGCGCTTCGAACGATGTAGATGTATTCATTTATTCTGGAATGCCCGCCCGGCCTCAGCCATTTGCTCAATTTTCTTACTATTGTGCGGGCTCATCGATGACACTTTTCATATACCCAAATCAATCACTCATCGATGGAGACCGGTTCAGGTGCCAGTTAAAGGATAACTTCAGAAATCACAAGGTTTCTCATTCGTCCCTCCGCGGAACTCTTTCCGCATGGCTGCCAGCACACTGAAGGATTTCCATGAAATTGCAAGAACTTTTTTTTTCCATTTACCTGGCCCCAACAGGGTTCGTGTTGCTTCGAGAGCTGATCGCGAAAGATTGGATCAGGAGCAAACAGAGCCGACGGAAACAATGAATAAGCAGGGAAAAATGCCGGGGAAGAAAGGGGAAGGGTACGAGTGAGAAGGTAACATCAGCTTCAGCGAAGGCCCCGAATATGCTCCATCGAGGCTGCCGGGATGATGAAATAAGCCTCGAAAAAATCGAACGGATCACATTTTCAGAGCAAATCAAAGGTGAGAGCACTGGAATTCTTCCCATGTCCGGGTGGCTCACATCGGCTGGGGCGGGGCGGGGACAGAACGGCACAGCCTAGCCTGAGAGCCGGCGCACCAGCCAGTGAATGAATGTTATGAATGCGCCCGTCCCCAGAGCCCATGCGGAACAGTAGGAGAGGAATTCGCTCACCGCCTCATCCTCTGGTGTGGCAAAAATCCGAATCCCGAAACCCGCCAGACCGAGAAGAATCAGAATGATCGATGCGCCATGAATCAGCACCGCATACTCGGAGGGCGTCGTTTGTCTGGATGGGGAGGGGAATAAATCCATCATGATTTGCCTCTGTTCAATTACCTGAATTGGGAATGATTACATGATACACGGGCCGGGATTAGTTTTCAATTATGGAGCGGCAGCAGTTTTCCCGGCGATGTGGCCGGTGGTCCATGCGGCCTGGAAGTTGAATCCGCCGGTGACGCCATCGATATCGAGGACTTCCCCGGCGAAAAACAGCCCCGGGACAAGGCGGCTCTGCATAGTCCGGAAATCGACCTCGCGGAGATCCACGCCTCCACAGGTCACGAACTCCTCCTTGTTCATACTCTTTCCCTTTATCTGAAATGATCCCGCCGTCGATTCCCGACACAGGGACAGGATTTGCTGGCGGTTGAGCCTCGACCATTGGAGATCTCCGGGGATGCCGACGGCACGAACCAGCCTTTCCCAGATCCGTCGTGGAATGTCAAAGGGACAGGTGGCCCCGACCATTTTCCGGCCGTTGGCCTGTCGCTGTTTTTCTATCAGTACGCGGGCCATGTCACTGTTGTGGCCACCGGTCCAGTTCACATTCAGGGTGAAGGTGTAATTGAGGCGGGCGAGGGCGCGCGCACCCCATGCAGACAGGCGGAGGATTGCCGGGCCGCTGAATCCCCAGTGTGTGATCAGAAGCGGCCCCTGCTGTTCGAGATTCTCCATGGCACAACGGACTGTCACCATTGGCACGGAGAGTCCCTGCAGGTCTGTAATCCGGTGATCCCTGCAATGGAAAGTAAACAGGGAAGGGGCCAGTTCGGTAATGGTGTGTCCGAGAGATTTGGCGAAGGCTATTCCGCCGGACTGCTTTCCGCCGCCGGTCGCGATAATAACTCGGTCAAATGTCCGGGGAGGCTGATCCCTGATGTGGACTGTGAACAGACTGTTATTATCCACGCTGATCTTCTCAATCCGGCTGTTGGTGGAGACCTTCACGCCGGCTTCATCAGCGGCACTGATCAGGCAATTCATGATGGTCGTGGAGGAATCGGTTACCGGGAACATGCGGCCGTCATCCTCCGTCTTCAGCCTGACACCACGGGATTCAAACCACTGAATCGTGTGAGTCGGCTGCCAGATATGAAATGGCCCCAGCAGTTCACGGGATCCGCGCGGGTAATGACGAATCAGCTCACGGGGTTCAAAACAGGCATGAGTGACATTGCAGCGCCCGCCGCCCGAAATCTTCACTTTGGCAAGGAGACGGTCTGATTGTTCAAAAAGCTCAACTTCACAATCACCTCCGGATTCACCGGCACTGATAGCCGAAAAAAAACCGGCTGCGCCTCCGCCTATGACTGCGATTCTGGTCTTCATCCATTTTTTATCCGTGGAGGTTTCGGGCTCCCGTGCTGCACACTATACGGTCACGGGCGGTGCTTGCCAAAATTCCATTGCAGGAGATAATGATCTGACTATGAACCCCATACGCAAGGAAGATATCAGCCAGGAGGTCTATGACCTGTTCGACAAGTATGTCCATGACGACATAGGCAGACGTGAATTCATGGACCAGCTTGGTCGATATGCCGCGGGAGGAATCACAGCCGCCGCGTTATTTGAATTTCTGTCGCCGCAGTATGCCGGTGCGCAGCAGATCAAGGCGAATGACGAAAGGCTTAAAACGGAGACAGTCTCCTATGAATCACCGAAGGGAGGGGGAACGATCAAGGGGCAGCTTTGTCGCCCGGTGGATGCCGGCAGAAAGCTGCCCGGCATCGTGGTGGTGCATGAGAACCGCGGACTCAATCCGTATATTGCCGATGTGGGCCGAAGGGCTGCGGTGGCCGGGTTTATTTCCCTTTCACCGGATGCCCTGACACCGCTGGGTGGGTATCCGGGTAATGACGATGATGGCCGCAGACTTCAGAGAGAGCGGGACCGTGATGAAATGCTGGAGGATTTTATTGCCGCTTTCCGTTACCTGAAGGATCACCCGGAATGTGACGGGAATGTCGGTGTGGTTGGCTTCTGCTTTGGCGGGTGGATCTGCAACATGATGGCGGTGCGGCTTCCAGATCTGAAAGCCTCAGTGCCTTTTTATGGCACTCAGCCCGATGCTGCCGATGTGGCAAAAATCAAGGCACCTCTCCAGCTCCATTATGCGGAACTGGACAGCCGGGTGAACGCAGGATGGCCTGCCTACGAAGAAGCCCTCAAGGAAAACGAAGTGGAATATCAGGCCTTCATGTACCCGGAAGTCAACCACGGCTTCCATAACGACACCACACCCCGCTACGACAAAGAGGCCGCCACCCTGGCATGGAACCGCACAGTCGATTTCTTCAGGGAACACCTCAAGTAGTTTCTTCAGTCATCAATCTCCGCCGCCACCTTATCTCATACTTCAGTATCGGAGATGGAACGATGAAGGCGCCCGGCACCCGTGCATGGCGCCTTCATTTTTGGTCATTGTTCATCCGGAACGAAGTCGCTCCCGGTGATAAGCCACTGACCGTAGCGTTTCTGGAAGCGTGCCGTGAAGATTCCCGATGAGATCACGCTCCCGTCGGTCGACACAATCGAACGCCGTATTCTCGCCGATGCCCTGTCGAGCCTCGATAAATCCATCTCGATGGTCAGATCGGACTGGTTCAGATGCTCGATCCGGCGATCCTCAAGCAGACTCTGATAGTGGCCGGACACTTCCTTCCATCCACTGAAGAGTTCACCGTCGTGGGAATGGGATGTTCGGTCTGACTTCCGGTAGGTGCTCATCAGCCAGTCGAGATTCCCTTTGAGATGTGCGTAACTGTGGATCTGCAGTGCTTCTCCAATTCGAAATGAATCGGACTCCCGGAGACTGTCCGGGGCCGGAGTGTGGCAGCCGACAGTGATCGTCGCGATCACCAGCCCAAGGAAAACGGCAGCCATGGCTCGCCGGTCAAAATGCACAGGTTCCCTGATCATCGGGAGCGATTCTCTCAGGGAATGCCTGAGAAGACAACCTGACATGGCCGCTCTCCACTCCCACTTGCCCACTCCACTGGTGCCAGGCACATCCGTGCCTGGCACCAGTGGAGTGGGAATGGATAGCGGTATGAAAATTAAAAAAAACGCGGAGGCCGTTGTGGCCTCCGCGGGAGATAAAGCGAATCGGAATGGATGAGAAGTTTTTCAGCCTGGTTCAGTTCACGCGGCCGCCGAGTTTCCGGAGGAGGACCTGCGATAGCTCATCCAGAATTTTTCCGGCAGGAACATGCCTATGGCAACGAGGAGGACCTGAGAGGCAATGAAAAGGAACAATGGCCGGAATGTGCCTTCCATGAAGCCGTAAGAATGGAGTCCGACCCCGAGGAGGTTGGTGCCGAACCATGAGAATGCGGTGATGACGTTGCCGAAGATGGCCATGTTGACCAGGCCTCTCTCACGGATCATACCGCCCCAGCGTGCATGAAGGATGATGGCGTTGAAAATAACGATGAGCAGGGCTCCGTTTTCTTTGGGGTCCCAGCCCCAGAAGCGTCCCCATGACTGGTCTGCCCAGATTCCGCCGAGGATCGTCCCGACAAAGCTGAACAGTGTGGCGAAACAGATGATTCCGTAAATGACCTTGCCGAGCATTTTGCGGCGGTCCTTGTCCAGCAGCGGGGTGAAAATTCCCATCAGCATGTAGACCAGTCCAAGGAATCCGGCGACGAAGGTGGCGGAGTAGCCGAGAGTGACAGTGGTCACATGAGTTGCCAGCCATGCGTTGGTATCGAGCACCGCCTGCAGCATCGCCATGGTGTCACCGTCCAGCGACAGGAAGTGAGCGACCATCAGGGTGGCGAAGCCGATCATGGTGCATCCGAGGATGCTGAGACCGTTGCGGAAAAGCACTTCGGTGAACAGCGCCAGCAGGATGGCTCCCCAGCCCACAAAGACGGCGGAGGAGTAGAGGTTGGTGACCGGAGGGCGCCCTTCGAGCAGCATGCGCATGATGATGCCGCCGGTGTGGATCAGGAAGGCGAGGGCGGTGAGTCCGAGAGCGGTCTGCCATGCGGTTTTCGCCTGTGGACGGATCACAAAAACCAGCGCCGCAAGGAATCCAAGCATGTATGTTCCCTGGGCACAGGCAAATGGATTGAGGTGGTTGAGAAAGAACTCGACCTTTGCCTTGCGGCTGGGTTTCTGGAAGAAGTCGACTGCACGGCCGAATGTGGCGGAAATCATCTTGCCGACCAGCCACTCCGAGTCGGCGGGTTTGTGTGGCCGCTCCAGGTTCTTCATGCTGGCAGAGAGGGCGCCAACCGCTTCGTTGAATTTCTCAGGATTGTCGTTGAGAAACGCAGCCTGAGCATCTGCATACAGCCGGAGATCTTCGGGATAAGTAATGGCGCCATCGGCCTGGTTGAGTGACTCGATGGAACGCATGACAGCCTGGCCGACGTTGGTCCATGCCTCAGCAGGCTCTCCTTCACGGGGAGGGATGATGCTTGGCAGACCGGCCTGACTGGCCTGCTCAATCGACTGCCCGAGTGTTATGAATGAGTCCATGGCCTGCTGGTCGTGTTCCTCACCCTGCTGCTGCTTGAGTGCCTCGGTGCGTGCGGCAACCACCATCGACTTTAATTCTTCAAGGCCTTTCTCAAGGTTTTCCATGCCTTCCGGGATGAAACTCAGTCGCAATCTCTGGTAAGTGTGCACGGCGTTGGCCACCTCGAAGAGCTGGCGCTCCTGGTGGGTGCGTTTTTCCGCCTTGATTTCGCCGATTCTGACTGCCTCGTCGAAGATGGTCTTGAGGTGCGGCCGCAGTTCCTCCAGCGAAAACCAGTAGAGCTGCTTTTTGCGGTATCCCTGTTCGGAGAGGTTGAAATCCTGAATGATTTCCGGGTGGTGGAGGCGGAAGATGTGCCGCTGGTCGGCGGCATCAGGGTCTGTGATGAGTTCCATCAGCCACTGCAGAGCGGGGGTCTTGTCCTCGGGAATTTTGCTCATGCCGGCAATCTGAATCAGCATGTTCCGGGAGACCGTGTCGATTGGCTGGATTCGTCCGCTCATCAGCACGGGGAGCCTGCCGAATTCATTCAAGTGAAATTCGCCGGGTGTTTTCGGGGGGACGGCATGTTTGACGGTGTAGACCAGTGCCAGTCCGACAATGATAACGGGTATCAGCTTTTTCATAGGAGCTTTCTGGGGCCTTTCAGGCCCTGGCGGTTGCGGTTGAAGTCTCGGGCCGTGCATTCGAGTGCCGGGCCATTTGTTTGCTGACGAATTTGCTCAGGTGGATGAGAAACTGGATGAGCAGTCCGGTTGTCATCATGGTGCAGGAGATATACGGCACCAGCCAGCTGGGATTTCTGACGACCTGCAGGACGGTGACGCGGGGGTTTCCGCGCTCAAAACTTGCCTGGAAGTAGGCTTCGCCGTTGTAACGGAGAGGGGAATTCATCCGGATGTTCACGGCGCGGTTTTCCCCGGTTTCGTGATTCACCAGCTGGACGAGGCTTGAAAAGTTTCTGGGCGTTTCGGTGCCGACGAATTTGTCGTGACGGAAATCGACGAGGTGGAGAGTGAAGGGTTTGTAGTAGCGCGTGAAACGCATGTGGATCTGCATCGGCGTGTCGGAAGTGACCACCGGCTGCCGCAGGAGTTCGGCGCTGACCACATATTTGCCCTGAGGCTGGCCGGTGGACTTGTCCAGCAGCTCCAGTTCATAGGCCGGGACATTGATCTCGTCCATGCTGAAAACCTCGGGTTTTCCCTGCGGGGCGAAATTCTTTCCGGCGCTGACGAAGCCCTCGCGTTCCGCCGGGACGGCGTTGGTGAGGGTCGCGTTTGAGAAGTGTCTGAGAACCTTGATGTCGTAGGGCAGGGACTCCTGGGAATAGACCTTTCCCTCTCCGGTGCGGCGCAGGGCTTTCTCCGATATGGCGACATGCTGTTCCTCTTCTCCATCCGCCGCGGGGCGTATGAACGCCAGCTCAAAATCCCGGAAACTTTCCGAGTAGTTCCGGCTCTGGCCCTCTTCGAAACGGATGTTGCTCTCGACCTGGAGCATTTCGGTGAACCACTGTCCCAGCAGCAGCAGGATGAGGCCAAGGTGAGAGATGTAGATACCGACCTTGTTTGGGGTCCACTTGAACCGCGAGACGAATCCTGCGACGAGGTTGAGGAGGAGCAGCTTTCCGAGGAGGTATCCGCCTGCGAGTGGGATGACCAGCGTGAACCAGGTGCCCCCCTCCGGCTTGGGAATAGGCTGTTTGTGCAGGATAATCCCCATGGATTGAAAGTATTTCTGCTGCACCTCGAAAAGACCGATTTCCACCTGGGCGAGTGTGCCGAAGAATGTCAGTGCCAGTGCCAGAGACAGCAGCACCACCGTCAGCTTCAAACTCGAAAAAAACTTGAATACCTGCCCTAGGGGCTTGGGGATCTTGCGCATTATAACCACATTCTTAACATTACTATGACTTCCTTTCATCCACTTTCCCTGTCATGTGACAATTTTTTCCCGCCGTGTCCGGTGCATTCATCCATTGGATGGATTTCAGCAACAGGGCGGCCCGGATGTCACAGGGGCTGGTGGATGCTCATCGGCTTCTGAAGATCACTGATAGCGGATTGAGGCGACAAACTCCATGAAAGCTTCCCGGGATTCAGTGACGGCCGCAAAATCACCCTGGAGCTTGTAGAACCAGCTCATTGCCCTGTCACCATCCTGTCGATAATCCCATACCGCGATAAGTCCGGCCTTCTGTCCTTCAGCGGCCGAGGAGAGATCGATAAGGCGGGCTTCGTTGCCATCGACTTCCACGGTGTCCATGGTGGAATCAATTTCGGCCTCTGTGACTGGCGGCAGGCCGACCTGACCCCGCCAGCGGTTCACGTTGGGGACCAGTCCGCCGACATCCCCCGGAAACCGGGTTACCGTCAGGGACGCGGTGCCGCCGGCTGCTTCCAGATCAAAGCGGGCCAGAACCATGGACCCGCTCTGAGCCGGTGTCCACGATTCGGGAACTGTCCATTCGGGAAGACCCTGTGCGGGAGGCGCGTTGTCGACGCTGTTCCCGCCCGAAGTCATGAACGGCGCCCGTGACTGCGGTGTGGAATCAAATTCAAGGGCCGCCAGCCAGTCGCGGAATGCCTTCTCGCTGCTGCGGGACTCCGGCTCACTGCCGGTGTATTTGAAAAACCAGGTCACGCCGCCCCTGTGCAGCATGGCCACCATGGAGCGCATCTTTCCCTGGAACATGGCCACCGGTTCCCGACTCACCACATCAAAGGCGAGGCCGTAGCTGTCGGCAATCCTTATGGTTTCCATCTGCTCGCGGACATCATTCTCGTCGGTTATCTCACTGAGCTGCGCTTCCCCCCGGATCATGTTGAGGACGAATCCCTCGCTGCCACTCATGTCGTTGAACTTCCGGAAGGAGGCTTCGAGCCGGGTGCCGGATTCGGTGGGAAGGGCAAATGCGGCGCTGGTGGGACCACTGCCGGGCATTTCCCGCCATCCCTCCGGAACCGTGTAGGAGAGGACATCATCCGCCTTTGGTTGTTCTTCCACAGGGGCCTCATAAACGCGCACCTGTTTCTCAGAGCAGCCGGCCGCCGCAAGAATCAGTGCAAATCCCACGCTGTAAAAAACCTGCCGCCCCGGGCGCGGATTATCATGCCCATCGCTTCCAGAAAATATTCTCATTTTCCCCTCATAGTCCGGTTTTTTCGGTTTTTGTCCAAAATTATCTACGCCTGCTTTGACCTGTCATACCTTTGCGGATCGGGTCCCCGTGAGTTCGCAGACCCTCCTGAATTGTTCGTCTGTGACCGGCATCACCGACAGTCGGCTCTGCCTGACCAGTGCCATTCCGCTCAGCACTTCATCCTCCTTTATTGCATCCAGCGACAATGGGCTCCCCAAGGCCTTCACGGGCTTCAGTTCCACTGCCGACCAGTCACCGCTTCCGGCCGTCGGATCCGGAAAATACTCCCGAGAAACTTCAGCAATGCCGACGATTTCCTTGCCGGAAACGCTGTGATAATAGAGGACCCTGTCCCCTTTCTTCATGAGTCTCAGATTGTTTCGGGCCTGGTAATTCCGAACGCCATCCCACTGGGTTGAACCGTCTTTGACGAACTGCTCCCAGGGGTAGGTTGATGGTTCCTGTTTAACCAGCCAGTATTGCCTGCTCATGGTGGCAGACTACTGCTTTCCGCCATGCGATGCCAGTCGTCCATCACTCTGTCGTCACAAATTTGAAACAAATAGCTCGACGCGATGGTATTGTCAGGATAGGAAGATCGCCCGGGCACGCGAAATGACCTGCTCAACTCCGGTTGGCAGAGTGTCGAATTCAAGGCATAGTGAAAATCCGGTACTGTGACGGCCGCCTTTTTCCATGGATTCTGGATTGGCAGCTACCGGTCAGGTTGAGCGGTTCGGGGTTGTTCGCACTAGAATGCTTAGATTGTTTTATCAGATAATAGGGTGGATGTTCCTGGTCAGCGGAGCCATCCTGTTCCCGTTGCCTATTCCGTTGGGGGCACTCTTCCTCGCCATCGGGTCGGTGATACTCATGGGGAACTCCACCCACTTTGCTGGCTTCCTGCGAGGCATCAGGCGTAAGTTCCCGCGGTTCAATCACTTTGTCTCGCACATCATCGTCAAAATGCCTCCGTCGCTCCGAACGCCGCTCTCCAAAACCGATCCCGATTACCAGGAACCGGAATATCATGGCGATGAGGCCAATCGATAATCCCCGGGAATTCGCTTTGTCACCTGCTCCTGTCCCCGTCCGGCGGCGCCACCGGAAGGTTCGGGACATTTCTGATCACCATCCCTGAATCCATGCTGATGATACGGATGACGCCGTCGGAGTGACAGACGGCGAGCATGGAGCCATCGGGGTGCGCCGCGATGGCCACCACCGGCGAGTCAGCACTTTTCAGGGCCTTCTCAACTCTGGAATGGTCTGCGGAAAGCATCAGAACACTGCCTTCAGTTGTGCCGCACAGGGCCAGCTTTCCATAGGATTCAAGCACCGCCGGTCTGCCTTGCACGGAAGCCTGTTGCGGATCAAAACCCCTGCCAGCTCTGTCCTTGTCGATGTCCCACTCCGAAAGCCGGGATTCGCCCTCTAGAAGGGCACTGCCGGTTTTTCCATCGGGCCGCACGGCCAGTCCGGTAACCGCAGCGGGAAGACCCACCATATTCATCACCAGACTCCCGTCCTCCCAGTCAAAAGCCTTTATCGATCTGTCGCGTCCGCCCGAAAAGAGCACCTGCCGTTCCCGGTCCGTATCCCATGCGGGCACCAGCACCATCCCCCAGTCCGCATGCGCATTGATTGACCGTTCGTCGACAAAACCCGGGTATTTGAAAAGGCGGATCCTGCCCGACGCTTCAACACAGGCAAAATGCCTCCCATCCGCCGGGAAACATCCGCCGAAAAAACTGTCGGATGTAAGGGCCAGTGGGATAATCGTGCTGAAATCCGGCGGGATGCGGATGAGTTCACCTGTTCGTCCAGGGGATCCGGTGCAGAGGATATAGCCTCTGTCATCGGGAGTGGCGAGGATCCGTGTGGTTCTTTCCGCGATACCATCCACGCGATGGAGTATCTCCCCCGTCGCGGCGGAATAAACCAGCAGTTCGTGGACGCCTCCGGCGAGGAGGAAACGGCCGTCCGGACTGAACTGGATGGCCTGAGCCGGATACGGTTGAGGATAGACTTCAGGAGGGGATGGATATTCCGGCCTCGGCAGGATGGATGTCAGTGACGCATCCCGCCGGACACCGCCCAGAGACGCACCCTCTTCGATCCATTGACGGATAATTTTCAGACTTTCCGGTGGCAGCGGGTCGGCGTTCTGTGGCATTCGGTCATCCGGATCGGATGTAACAAGGAGCCTCCACAGGTAACTTCCGGCGGGGTCGCCGGCCACGATGGGCCAGGTGTTGGAATCACCGGGCTCGAAGAGCAGCCCGATGACATCCATTCGGTAATTGCCCTTCTGGCGGCGGTCATCGTGGCAGGTCAGGCAATGCCGGTGCAGCAGCGGAGCGACATCCACGGCAAAATCAACCGCCGCAGCGCTCCATGTCCCGAGCAGGGCCACCACCCGGATCACCAGAACGCTCTGCCTCCATCGGATCACCATCATCGCTTTGGACAAAATCTGGCAAATTTTTGACTTCCCGTCAGGACAAAAGACATTTGCGCCATGTTTATCAGTTCGATCGGGACTGCGACTCCGCCACGATCGTGGACACAGACGGAATGCTGGGAAGCCATCCGTGCCAGTCGTTATGTCCGGGCTCTGCGTCCCGGGTCGCTTGCTATCCTGCAGAAAGTCCTGCTTGGATCCAGTGGCATCGACAGACGCCACTTTTCTCTCGAAAACCTGATGGAGGTCTTCGAAGACGACCCCGATTCCCTGATGGACCGATATACGCGCTGGGCACCGGAGCTTCTCGAGAAAGCCTGCCGCGACAGCCTCAATCAACTGGGACTTGATCCGGCGGACATCGACGGTGTGATAATCAGCACCTGCACAGGATACCTGTGTCCAGGGCTGTCCAGTTATCTGAGCGAACGGCTGGGACTCTCTCCGCAGGTTCGGTTTTTCGATCTGGTGGGGCATGGGTGCGGGGCGGCACTTCCCAATCTGGCCCTGGGTGAAAGCCTGATTCGCAGTGGTTTATGCCGGCGTGTTCTCAGCTGCTGTGTCGAAATCTGTTCAGCCGCGTTTTATCTCGACGATGATCCGGGCGTGCTCATCAGCGCCTGCCTTTTCGGGGACGGCGCATCCGCCGCCATCCTCACGGCTGAACAGGAATCGGATGACTTTTCGGTGGAATGGGAATCCTATGTCACGCATCTCGATCCATCCAAACGCGATGCCCTCCGTTTTCAGACCTCCCGCGGGCTGCTCAAGAATATCCTCTCTCCGACTGTCCCCGAGCTGGCCTCCGCCGGCTGTGAAATTCTCCTGCAGCAGATGGAATCACTTCACCACACCGACCCTTCGACTGTGGACAGGTGGGTCTTCCACGCGGGAGGTAAAAAGGTCCTCGAAGCGCTGGAACAGCGTCTCGGAATAGACTCGCGCGAGATTGATCACAGTTATCAGGTTCTCAGGGAGAACGGAAACATGAGCAGTCCTTCGGTCATGTTTGCGCTCGAACATGCCCTCAGGACCGGCCGCTCTCATCCCGGGCGATGGTTTCTCTCCTCTTTCGGCGCCGGGCTTTCCTGCTTTGGGGCCACCGTCAAAGTCGGCTTTCCAGGCGCGGAGGATGGCGGCACGATTGCCGGAGCCGTCTGATTTCCAGCTCCCGGTCGGGACTTGAGCAAACAGCACATGCCGTTCCTGCCACTGCCACTATGAATGATCTTCATCATCGCACTCTTCAGAGGGAACTCCTCGATGATCTGCCTGCGGATGACCCGATGGCGGTCGGTTCCAGGAAAGATCTTGCCCGTCTCAATCATATCATGGGCAACATCGGGACCATCCGCCGTGCCATATCAGCGCTCCGTTATCAGAGTTCCCGTCCCCTTTCCATTTGTGAGCTGGGATGCGGCGATGGCTATCTGGCGAACAGGATTTTCACGCAATCCGAGCTGACAATGCCACGCGGAAGCACTTTGAAGCTCCTCGATCTCCGGCCATCCATCCCCGGCGGGTGGCTCGAGCGGCTGAGGCAGCGGTTTGAATACGTCGATATCATCACAATGGATCTCCACCAATGGCTTCAGAGTGGTGATCAGCAGTTTGACATCATCTACATGAATCTCTTCCTGCACCATTTCCACGAAGCGCCGATTCGCAGAACCTTAGCCGCTGTGTCGCGGATGACACGTGCCTTTTTCTGCTGTGAACCGCGCCGCAGCCGATTCAGTCTTCTCGGTGCCGCCGGCTGCGGAATTATCGGCTGCAACGCCGTCACCCGCCACGACGCACTCCTCAGTGTCAGAGCCGGCTTCTCAGCCGATGAACTCTCCAGTCTCTGGTCCCTCAGCTGCCCTGAACCGGGTGCATGGCATCTTGAGGAATCCTCCGCCGGTCCATTCACCCACTTCTTCAAAGCTCTGCACCAATGATCTCATCTCAGTCGGTTTCCGGTGACTCAGGGAAAATACAGATCGTCGGCGGTGGTCTGGCCGGATTGAGTCTTGGTATCCTGCTGCGGCAGCAGGGTGTTCCCGTTGCCGTTTTCGAGGCGGGGACCTATCCCCGCCATCGGGTATGCGGTGAATTTATCTGCGGAGAGGGGCTCAGGGTCCTCGGGGAGGCCGGTGCCATCAACCGTTTGCTGGACATGGGAGCCAGGTGGTGCTCCAGCGCTGCATTCCTCAGAGGATCGCGAAGCAGTGGCGTGTGGAGGCTACCGAAAAAAGCATTCTGTGTCTCCCGTTACACTCTCGATGCTGTCCTCGCCGGGATATTGGCTGATCTCGGGGGTGAACTGCTGACCGACACCCGATATACCCGCCCTGTGAATTCCCCCGGGACAGTCCGTGCCAGCGGACGGGTGCTGCAGAAAGGCGCAGAAGCCCGACAGTGGATCGGGCTCAAGGCACACCTCCGCGGTGCTCCAGGGATCGACCACCTCCAGATGCATCGGACCCGTCACGGCTATGTTGGGGTCAGTCCGATAGAAAATGGTGGCCTCAATGTCTGCGGACTTTTCAATCTGGCGCAGGTCAGGAATCGGCCGGCAGATCTCCACGCCACTTTCCTTGGTGGAGAGTCCGGCTCCGCACTTCACCATCTGGTCCATTCGGGTGATCTTGACCCCTCGACCTTCTGTTCCGTCAGTGGTTTCACTCTCGAACCGGCCCTTCATTCCGGTCCGGACGACGAGTTCCGCATCGGAGACGCAGCCAGCATGATTCCGCCCTTCACAGGTAACGGGATGTCCATTGCCTTTGAATCAGCAGCCGGGGCTGCTTCAGTGCTCGCTTCATTCAGCCGGGGAGAAATTTCATGGGAGGAAGCGCTCGTGCGGCATCGCGGTGATATGAACCGCGGACTGCGCCGACGACTGTCGTGGGCTTCGCGCCTTCATCAACTGATGTTCCTCCCGGTTGCCGGCGATCGGCTGTTTGTGGACATACCCCGCATTCCACCTTTGCGGCATGCGTTGTTCAACCTCACCCGGTAAGTAAGTGATTGCCCGGCCGGGTATCAACATATTTATAACGATAAGCCTGTTCCGTTTTCCCGTCGTCTCCCGCGTACAGTGATCGGGCTGGGGACATTGACAGCAGGCATCGACCGCCTATAGTTACCGAACAATGGCTGATCTTCCGAAAAACGCTGAAAACGGGCATGAAAGTCCGTTTTCCGGGGAAAAAGAGTCCTTCCTGGAGTTAAAGAAGTTCCGCACAGCCGGGAAGGGTCCATGGTCCGACGTTCCGGACACGCAATGGAATGACTGGACGTGGCAGCTCAAAAATCGCCTCACACAAATGAGCGATCTGAAGGAGTGGATGCCGAATCTCACCGCGGATGAACTCCAGGGAGTCCAGCTGTCGGGACGGAAGCTTGCCATGGCCATCACACCGTATTTTTTCAATCTGATGGATCCTGTGGACACCGG
>JAUIAG010000302.1 GCA_030425355.1 Verrucomicrobiia bacterium | reverse complement strand
TGGTTTTCTTCCTGACCATTTATTCCATCCTTTGCCAGATAAGACTGATTTCCTACAGGACTATCATTGCAGCCGGGTTGCTCGTGTGTGTGCCGGCGGCTCTTTTTATGGTAGAACTTCAGGTGAAGACTTTGGCCGCACTCTGCTGTTTTTGCTTCCCTATGGTGCTGCGGTGTCGGTATGCTTTTTGTGGATTACGAAGCAGAGACCGGACAAAGACCGCTCCAACAGGATCGCAGCTCTGGATGGGAAAACTCAAGGCAGCAACAAAACATATTGAAAGAACAGAGATCAATTAAACAACAAACGGAATATTTCTAAATTACAGATAAAGCGAGGAACCAATTTCAACACCTGCCCCGTCAGGAGTTCAGCCATCATGGGATGATCCAACACGCAACCAGCAATCGAAGCCCGGCCCGAGGACGGGTGTGAGAGGACTTCGAGGCACAGTCAAACAAATGATACTCGACTCAATTATCGGTTTTTTCGCATCGGTTCTCGGCT
This sequence comes from Verrucomicrobiia bacterium, assembly GCA_030425355.1. GTDB lineage: Bacteria > Verrucomicrobiota > Verrucomicrobiia > Limisphaerales > JAJOIW01 > JAJOIW01. The sequence goes on along the minus strand of JAUIAG010000302.1, from coordinate 5,541 downwards.
TCCTTGGGGCAGGGATAGCCATGGCATTTGTGCCGCTTATCAATTTGATCGCGGCAGGTATCGAGGCCGTGGCAGGTATCTTCGTCACGGGATTCAGCCTGAGGAGGATCGAACGCAGGAAAGGCGATTGGATCTCACCAGCCTCTGCTGCAGGAGGCATAATTGTGATGATGATCATTATCGGGCTGTCTGGCTGGTTTGTCATCGCGCCGAAAGTAATATACCGGGAAGTGACATTAATCGCGGAGGACGGCCATAGCCTGCCATTTGCAGCCTTGATGATCCATACAGAGAGCGGTGAGCAGCACAGGCGGACAGACAATGCCGGGAATATTTTGATTCCGCGATTCAGCACGACTTCGATCACGGTGAAGGATCCGCGATACGTCGAAAAGACATGGCAGAAGTCGGAGATAAAATCGGAATTGATTGTCGGGCGGACGACTCTGGGCTCGGGACTGGACTCGCTCGCTGACAGGCTCCTCAAGCCAGCAAACGAATGACAGGCACAGGCCGGGGCAGCTCACTTATGTTCGCGTATAAATGAAAAAAATCAACGAATCTGAAGTCCAGCCGGAGTGTCGGAAATCCCCGAAGGGTGCCTATGAACTTTCAAGGAGGCATGTTTCATTGGCTCTGGGCGGCAAAAAAGACCAGGGGACCTGGGCGGGTGGTCATCCGTTTGATATCGAACTGGCAGTATTGCCTGCCGGGAAGAAGAATTTTCCCTTTCATTCACACGCAGCGCAATGGGAGCATTATATCTTTGTCTCCGGAACAGGCAGATTTCTTGATCATCAAAAGAATTGGCATGAAGTCAAACCGGGAGATCACGTGATCTGCATGCCAGGTGAAGCGCACCTGCTGGAGAATGATGGAGATGAGGAGTTGGTCTATTACGTGGTATCTGACCATCATCCGGCAGATATTACAACATACCCCAACACCGGCAAACGACAGCTTAAGCCTGAATACCGTATTGTTGAAACCATCGAGTCTGACTACTATCGAAATGAAGAGTAGCGGGCATTCGGCAGAAAGTGGGGGCGATGAATAATCCTTCTGGGACTTCCCTTCCCAAGTGCTTGATGATTACGGGGTTTATGGAATTCCATAAAATTTTCTAGTCACCCCGGATGGAACAGTGCTTCGAAAGAGCATGAGGGACGTGTCTGTTTACAATGCTCTCAGCGACTTTCTGCCTGATGAAAAGTGATAATTCAATTGGATGATATTCCCACCATTGAGTGGATCAGGGGCCCGCCTACTCTCTCCCGGCCTGTGGCGGGAAGATGGCGATAGCAACTATTCCCTGAAATGGACAAGTAGTAAAACCCACCCTTGAGGATGACGCCAGTTCCATGAGTTCAACTCAAGTCAGCCGGATCAACGCTTTCATTTTCAAATTCGAAAACTTGTGAATTTCCGGCGAATTGTGGCAGAACAGCTCAATAAAACCATTCGGCAGCTCTCACCCTCCATAAGCACCATTCCGCAATTGCAGCTATGAAAAACGTCCCTTTATATTTTTGCAGGGCGCTTACAGGTCCGCCTTGCTGACGAGCTCGATTTCAGGCACTTTTGCGGCAGGCTTTGCTGAGCCGCCGGACGAGCTTAACGCAGCAGGAAGCTTACATCAGAGGATTGAGTCTTCACCCGATGCCGCGTGCGCACCTCTTCTAGTGAAGACCTTGTGGTATGCCGCCCAAAACACCGGCTGCCGATCATGTCAACCCGGGATTCAGTATGACAAAGAACACCGGACGAATGATTGCAGCTGCCTTGATAGCCCCTTGGGCAACAGTGGTGGTTCATGCTCTCCGGGCAGTTTGGTATAGCGCCACCACTCCACGATCCACCCCTGAAAACCTTGTATATCCTAACCCGAACGCGCCATGGGAGTTTGTGTTTCTCTATTTAATTCACGGCATTCCGACAGCGTATTCTAGACTGGTTTTCTTCCTGCCCATTTACTCCATCCTCTGCCAACCGGGGCTGATTTCCTACAGGACCATTATTGCAGTTGGGTTGCCCGCGTGCGTGCCAGCGGCTCTATCTCATGGCAGGAGTTCAGGTAACGACTTTCGCCGCATTCTGCTCTTTTTGCTTTCATGCAGAGCTGCTTTGCCGGGATGCTTTTTGTGGATTACGAAGCAGACGCGAGTAAAAGTTACTCCCCGGAACCGTAGTTCATGAAAGAAAAACTTCAGGCATCACACACAATACTTTGAACATAGAAAATATCATTGAAGCCATAAACGAACTATTTCTGGAAGACTCATCATGGAATACAAGGCGTTGCCTCTTGTGCCTGTCCCGCGGCAAGTTGAATCCATCATGATCATGTTCCCTCAACCAGAAATCCAGCTCACTTCGGTCCACAATATTGAGGCAAGGGGAGCCTCCTTGCCCTCTTCCCCCCATCCCTTCGGTTTCAGCTTTAAATAAGAAAGCACGCCTCACTGAAGACAATCTCACTGCCCCCGGGGACGTCGTATAACTCATCATCGTCGGTCAATAAAACGTCCGATTTTCTCGCAAGAAGACGATTTTCAGCGACTTTGGCAAGAACTACCGGCATTACTTGGGCGACCGCCGCACAGAGTCCGCAACCGGTAGATACGGGAGCCAGAAAGCAGGTTTCTTCAACTTTCGTCAGGTAAATCCTGCTGAAAAAGATCCACGGTGGTCCCACCGCCTTATGCTTTTATGAAATTTCCAGTTTTGGTTGTCCAATTTTGGAGATTAACTGGAAGTAATAATGAACCCGCATCATGTCTGAAAAACAGAACAATCGTTTTCATGATCCGTCCGCTGATCAGCAGCGGTTTCTTTCGTTGTTTTTGAAGAGTGAACGGGAAATCTTCCGGTATGTGGCTGCGCTGGTTCCGAATGTCTCGGATGCCGACGACATCGTGCAGCAAACGGCGATCACACTATGGGAGAAGTTCGATGACTACGATCCGGAACGGCCTTTTACACCGTGGGCCTGTCGGTTCGCCCTGAACAAGACACGTCAATGGATCGAACGACGACGGCGATGGCAGATACTGCTGGACAACGGTCTGGCGGAGGAACTGGAACAACGGCGCGAGGAGCTTCGTTCTGAATTGGAGATGCGACTGAACAAACTCGAAGGATGTCTCGGTAAACTACCGGATGAACAGCGCGCCCTGATAGAAGGATACTATTTTCATCGGGACGATATTGAACAACTATCCAGCCGATCCGGCCGCACGGTGGCGGCTACCTACAAGATGCTGCAGCGCATTCGGTATTCCCTGCAGAATTGCATCGAAAATGAGGTAAACAGGAAGGGACTGGCAACGTGAAGCTTACCTTTCCGTCACCCGAATTCGACCAGGCCGTGGCGGATGTCTGCCATGGACGCATGGACGACGATCAGGCTTATTCGCTGAATCAGTTACTTCGCAGGGACTCCAATGCGCGTGACGAATATCTTTTCCGCACGGCGTTGCATGCCCGGCTGACCTCCGACTCGGATCTGTTCACAGACCCGCTTGCCGATTCTGAAAAAGACTTTTGCGATACGGAATACATGGGAAGGACCGGAGGACATCTGCCCGATTCAGGTGGAGGCAGTTCCTGGAAGTGGAAGGGCGCATGGGTGGTCGCATTGACTGTGATTACCGGGTTATTGCTGGTGCTGTTTTCAGATGACGAATTGAGAGAACCGGGAGTCCAGCCGGTTGAAATTAACGAGGCAACGACGGTGGCAGTGGCGATGCTGGACCGGACGGTCGAGGCAAGGTGGGACGACTTGAACGAAATTCCACAGCTTGGCGATCCTTTGGATCCTGGAAAACTGCGGTTGGAGTCCGGACTGGTTCAGATTCTCTTTTACTCGGGTGCCCGTGTAGTCATCGAAGGACCTGCGGAGTTCGAACTTGTCGGTTCTGACGCAATGCTGCTGCGCGCGGGGCGTTTGACCGCGGAAGTAACACCTCAGGCCACAGGGTTTCATGTGTCGACTCCGCATGCCAATCTTAAGGAATTCGGCCACGCTGTGACGTCCGGAGATGCAGAACCGGAAGGGCTATCCGCGGACTTCAGTGTGAATTTGGGGACGGCGTTCGGTTTGGATGTGGCTGCTGCAGCAACCGAACTGCATGTGTTCGAGGGGCGGGTCGAAATGGAATCCATAGACAGTGGATCCTTCCGCGAATTGGAGAAGGGAAAAGCGGCTGCAGTCGAGGATGCTCCGGAACCTCGGCCGATATTCATGGATGCCTGGAAGTTCGCGTCATTGTTTGAGTTGCATCAACGCTCGTTGGCCGCTGAGACGTCGCGCTATGAGCGCTGGCGGGAATCTGGCGAACGGTTAAACGAGGATACTTCGTTGCTGGTGCGATTAGATTTTGAGAACCAGACAGTTGACGGCTGGCGGCTTCGCAACGCCTGCAGGCGCGGGGCATTGATGTCAGGCGGAACCATCATCGGATGCCAGTGGACAGGCGGGCGCTGGCCCGGAAAACAGGCGTTGGCCTTTCAAAGCGTGAACGACCGCGTAAGACTCAGCGTTCCCGGCGAGTATGACTCGTTGACGCTCGCCTTGTGGGCCCGTGTGCAGGGATTGGATCGGCGAATCAATTCCCTGTTCATGAGTGACGGATTCGCCCCCGGCACGATCCACTGGTCGATACGCAATGACGGCGTCATGGGTTTGACGCTGATCGGACAAGGGCCGGGGAATTTTGTTCTCGCCACCACACCATCTGTGCTGCCGCTTGATCGCATCGGAAGGTGGGTTCACCTGGCGGTTGTGGTGGAGGGTCCTGGCGGTCGTATCGTTCAATACGTAAACGGTGTGCCAGTGGCTGATCAGTCCCACCGGATCGCGCCGCCGTATACCATCGGCGAGTCGGAATTGGGGAACTGGAACGCGGAAGGGTTCCCTGGAAGCGATCCATTTCTGATCCGGAACTTCAGCGGGGCGATGGATGAATTCTGTCTGTTTGGACGTGCCCTTGAAGGCGGCGAGATCCGCGAACTCTATCGCCGGGGAAAACCGCAATCCGAACCGATGGCAGGTCGCTGACCCGAGAATATCTGTATCCCACACTATCCATGATAACCACGACCAGCATCCTTCTGCCAGCCGGGCTGGCATCCAGCCGGATATGCCAGGCCCTGGACCCAAGGGCGGCGAATGAGAAGATCAAGCCGCTGTGGATCGCCTGCGGCAGGGATGATTCAGCGATGCGTGAGAAGGTGAACAGGATCGGGATTGAGCACGCCTACATGAGGACCGCGGTGCCGGCGGGGGGCGTGGAGACGCACTCAATCAGCCAGGCAAGCCTCGACAAGTCCCCGCACATCGGGATCAGCAGCGGGGGCAGTATTTCGATGGTGGACATCTTCAAAGAGCAGGTGAAACCCGTGTTCTTGAGGTTTGGCAGCATGAGACCAGGGCGCCGGCACAAACGAAAGTCGCGGCGCTCAGGGACAGCCGGCATTGAAAGTGTCCAATACAAATCGCCAGAAACCGCCCGCGAATGGCTCACCCGGTGGCGCGGCCAC
>JAUIAG010000301.1 GCA_030425355.1 Verrucomicrobiia bacterium | reverse complement strand
ACCCGGATCCCGGGTGAATGGTGAATCAGGCCGCTCCCAACCCGGGCAGCGGCCTTTTCAATTAAATGCATCCAAAGGGACAGGCCCTTTGCGGAGCGGCGCACGACCGCATGGGGACAGGTCCTTTGCGGAGCGGCGCAATCACATGGGGACAGGCCCTTTGCGGAGCGGCGCACGACCGCATGGGGACAGGTCCTTTGAGAGCGGCGCACGAGACCGCATGGGGACAGGTCCTTTGCAGAGCGGCGCACGACCGCATGGGGACAGGTCCTTTACGATGGAAATGGAGGGCGGCTGGAGTCTGGGGAAGAATATCTGGCTGAGAAACCGCCGGTCAGGATGATTTATCCCGGGAGTTTTCCTGATCGTCGATCTTGTCAGCGAGGCGATCTCTCAGATTGGTCAAAGTGCCGTTGAGGAGCTCGGCTTCCGTCCCGGTGAGGTTGCCATTGGTTTTTTCGACCAGCATCTCCAGCTGATCCACTATTGACTTGGCACTTTCAAGGTCGATCAGGCGATCTCCGGACTGGGGGTCATCCATTTCACCTAGGAAAAAATAACCGGCCTGGCCCATCTCGATGATGAGGTCTTCGAAAATGGACTGATAAAGGTCGTGTGACTGGTCTTCACTCATTGGTGATATTGTTTTCCTCAATGAGGCATTTGGCGAGGAAATCCAGACGTTCCTCGAGACTAGAGACAGCCAGGAGCTGTTGTTTCAGATCGGAGTGTCTGACAAGGGACGAGGCGACGAGGTCTCCGATCTGTTCCGGATCCTCCATGTATTTGAGGTATTCGAGAATTCTGGCCCGGCCGGCGTCCTCTGAATGGCCATTGTTCTGGGCCTTGTCGCTGGTCATCAGGGGGACGAGACATTCCTGTTCTCCGGACGTTCCGTTGAGCAGGTTTTCTGCGATCTGCTTGACTCTCAGACTGAGAGCATGGACGCGTTCGTCATTTTCAATCTTGGTTTCGAGTGGACGGATCTCGTAGTTGGGAAAGGTCCGGTATTGCCCCCTTGAGCGAAGAATCACCCGCGAGATGCCCTGAAGCACCAGATGGGAAGTGCCGTTGTCGTGGTCCAGAGCAACTCGAACAAGCCCGAGTCCGGCGACTCTTTCAGGGCATTCCTCGTCGACTTCCACCCGCCGCCGTGCCACACAGAACATTCTCGACCCATCCAGCGACTCCTTGAGCATATCCCGGTAACGGGGCTCAAAAATGAAAAGCGGCAGCATCATCTGGGGAAAAAGAACCACATCCTCGAGGATCATGACCCCGCTCTCTCTGGGCACGTTAATCACCTGATCACAATAATGGATCCTCAGGGGATTTCAAACGTGCCAGCCTGGCAAAACAGGCCCCCCCTGCAGAGGAGGCCTGCTTCCCAAAAAGGTATCCGGAACTGCCGTGAAATCACTCGATCCTGATGATCCGATCAGCCCTCTTCCATTCGCCGTTCACATCAGTGGCGCGGACGGAAATCCGGTGAATGCCCTTTGGAAGTCCATCGGGAAGGGTTGCTTTCCACAGGTGATAGGTTGAAATCGGCGAGGAGGATCGGCGCCAGGGCGCGGCCGGGGCCTCCGGTTCCCGTTCATGGGTAGCCGCCAGAAATGGGTCCTTTTCATCTGTCCGGGTCATTTCCTGCCATTCTCCGGAATCATTGATCCGCATCTGAACCTGTGAGCGCTCCCAGCCATTGAACACATTGGCGTAAACCGGTGTTTTTCCGGTCTCAGAATACTGCACCGAGTCAGGCGAATAGACGCTCATCTGAAAGGATGCCGGACGGCGGGCCGCCTTGTATTCGAACCTGGCTTTGTTCTCGGAAAAGCGGATTTTCGCATACCCATTGGGAACGCCGTCCCGCATGCTGGTGTGCGGGATCCCGAATTCATCTGGGAGTCCGCTCCACCAGCTGCCCGAGACGGTCACGCAGACGAAATGGTGGTGAGGATCCGCCCCTTTCCATCCCGCTTCCTCATCGAGGAGCATATGAGCCTGCCAGTGGGTGTGGCCGCTGATGGACAGCGTGTAAGGCCGGTCTTCAATCAGACGAAAAACCTCCTCGCGATCAGCTGCGCCAACGATGGGTATATGCATCATCAGCACCACGAGCCTGCCCGGATCCACATACTTGAGGTCATTTCGGATGAATCGAATCTGTTTTTCGCCAAATCCACCAGTGTAGGACCCGGTTCCTGCGGGTTTGGCCCCTCCCCACATCACGTCATCCAGGACCAGAAAATGCACCGGCCCGTAGTCGAAGGAATAGTAGTTCGGACCATATATCCTGGTGAAGGTCTCATCCGAATCAGCATCATTCACGGCATCAAAGTTGATGTCATGGTTCCCGATCACGTTGTACCAGGGGATGCCGACAAGGGCCACCGTGCCGTTCATCGGTTCAAAAACAGAAAGGTCATCAAAGACAATATCTCCCAGCGTGACCCCGAAACTGGCATCGGTGCCGATCAATTCCTCAATCACGTCGTGACCGATATATTCGACTTCACGGATATCGCGGGGCTGCGGATCTCCAAAGAAAACTGCTTCAAATTCGCGGGGTTCACGGGATTCCGTGAGGGGAAAATCAATCGATTCCGGCAGATCACCGGTGGGTTCAACACCCCGGAAACGAAAATCAGGCGATCCGGCAGGCTTATGCACATAATAAAACTGCGGGAGGTTATGGTGATTCAACGGCGTCCGGAAACCCTGTGGCTTGATTACAAAAAAGACCGTGTCATCAGTGCAGGGTAACTGCCATCGGCCTCCGGCGTCAGTCAGCACCACCTGCTCCTGATTGGAGACGCCAACCCCTTCCAGGCCTCTTTCCCCTGCATCCATCCTGCCATTCCCGTTGGAATCCAGAAACACCCGCCCCGATGCCATGCCCTCCGCCGCCAGGACCGGTTGAATGGCCATAATCCCTGCCAGAACGAAAAACAGGCCCGTTGCCCTTGCCGCCTTATTTCCTGCTCGATTGTCCATAGAGCGATGATCTGCCTCAGCGCGCCAATTTCCAGTAAATTCGCGTACCAATTGAGTAACAGTTTCTGTTTGATGGATCATTATTACCAACCGATATTGTTGGGATGCAGATCGGTTCCCCTTTCAAACTTGATTCTTTGCGACGGATTGCCCGGATGGGCCTCGCCACCATGGCCGCTGCATTCCACGCCCTTACAGCCACACAGGCAGCCATCCATATTTCCGAAATCCACTACCATTCCGGCATGGCTCCAGCCTCCACGGATGAGGAAGACACCCCCGATTTGTTTGAATTTATTGAAATTTACAATGACGCTTCCGAATCAATGGACCTCGGTGGCTGCCGGTTTTCGGACGGGATTTTCTATGATTTTCCCCCCGGTGCCCAGCTGGCCCCCGGTTCATTTGCGATCGTGGCAAAAGATCCGGAATCATTTGAATCAGAGTACGGATTCGATCCCGACTTTGGTCCTTTTGACGGGCAGTTGAACAATGGAGGGGAAAGACTGACTCTGACCCATCCGATCCTTGGTGAACTGGTCTCAGTGCGCTATCGGGACCACGGTGACTGGCCCGCTGCCGCGGATGGTGCCGGGCACTCCATCGTTTATGAAGACTTTGGACAGCCTCCTGATCAGGGCCGGAGTTGGAAACCCAGCCTCTGGCGTGGCGGTTCACCCGGGGATTGGGACAGGCCTTCCGGAGATGCGCCGGATATTCTCAATCTGATCGGGAAAGGCTCCCCTCTTCTCTATTTCAAGGGGACCATGGAGCCGTCAAACGGCACAACTGAGTGGGCGGGAGTGGATTTTCAAACCGATGAAAACTGGCTTGATGCCACCAGCGGCGTTGGATACTCGTCGAGCAGCAGCGAACTGGCATTTCTTTCGACGGTCCTTGAAGACATGAGAGGCCGGTATGTCTCTGTTCATACCAGATTCTCCTTCAACCTCGGACCGGCTCAACTCGAGAGAGCAGAAACACTGACTCTGAATCACGCCTACGATGACGGCTATGTGATTTACCTCAACGGAACACGCGTTGCCAGCGCCAACGTGCCCGGAACACCGCCCGCCTTCGACCAGATTGCATCAACCGGTTCCGATTACCCGCCCGTCACAATAGACCTCTCTCAATACATCGAAATCCTCTCGGCAGGGCAGAATGTGCTCGCCATCCAGGGCCACAATGTCGGTCTCTCAAACAGCAGCGATTTTGTGATTGCCCCGTCCCTTGAGATGCAGCTCGCCCGGCCTGATCCACAGACCGAGCCATGGCGGCAGATCGTCATCAATGAGATTCAGGCCAACTCGTCCACAAATCCGGACTTCGTCGAGATCTTCAATCCCACAGCAGATGCAGTTGATCTTTCCGGATTCCACCTCTCTGATTCAGAATCCAGGCTCGACCGCTTCACCATCCCACAGGGCACCAGCATAGAACCCGGAGGATTCATCCACTTCACCGGTGATGCACTCGGCTTCGGACTCAGCTCTCTCGGTGAAAAAATCTTTCTCACCCGACCACAAATGGACGCTGTCGCCGCAGCCTACGCATGGGGCGAACAGCTGCAGGATGTTGCCCTGACCCGGTATCCCGACGGAAGCCCGAACTGGTTTTATACACGCACTCCCTCGCCACAAGCCCCTGCCCCCCCGCCGGAGCGAATTCTCCCGGTGGTCCTCAGCGAAATCCATTACCACGACCCTGAAGGGGAGAGATTCGAGTTCGTGGAAATCGCAAGTCTGGACGCCGAAAACAGCACAAACATATCAGACTGGCACTTTATTGGAATTGATTCGCGTTTTGCAGACGGAACTTCCATAAGCCCGCAGGGAACAGTGGTGGTTGCTGATGACGTGGAGTTCTTTCGGCAGCGCTATGGCCGGATCCCGGGTCTTACCCCGGACAGCTATGGCGGAGGTCTTCAGGACAACGGTGAACCCCTTCTGCTTCAGGATAAGTGGGATGTCATAGTGGACATCGCCGACTTTGACAACAACCCTCCCTGGCCGCTGACTCCGGACGGCTTTGGTGCTTCCCTCGACAGAACCTGTGTGCTGAATTTCCCATCCACGGCCGGCGACTGGTCGGCATCCACGGTGGATGGTCCCAATCCGGCCTCCGCTACCCGGCTCACTCAGTGCGACAGTGGAGACATTCCACCGGTGCGCATCACGGAAATCCATTACAATCCGAACACCCCGGGAAGAGACCCGCGGTCAATGGAATTTATCGAACTGACACATGAGGGAGACACGGACCTGGAAGTATCAGGATGGATGATTACCGGAGACATCCGTTTCGTCTTTCCGGAAGACACCATTCTCTCTCCAGGAGAAAGAGTGGTGCTGGCATGGAGCCCTGAGACACTCAGCCAGATTCTGCCAACAGCGAATTCAATAAATGTGTTCGGTCCGTATTCCGGCGAATTGACCAATGGAGGCGGTATGGTTGCAGTGGTGGACTCCATGGGACGTCTGGTTGATTCAGTTGACTATGAAGATGATTTTCCATGGCCCTCACTTGCCGATGGTTTCAACCGTTCACCGGAGCCCGGTCTTTCGCTGGCCCGCATTGAAGACAGTGATTCACTCTCCGGTTCGTCGGCATGGATAGCTGCAACTCCAGGTCCCGGGCTGCCTTCCCCGGCACATACTCCGGACCACCTGAACTACATTCAGTCTCTCTCACTCAATCCCGAGCAGCCTGGTCCGGACGATGCCCCGACACTGACTATCGAAATGGCCCCCGGCTTTACTCCAGCGTCCGTTTCAGTGGAATTCTTTGCCGATGATCTCAATTCAATGATCGAGGATATCACCACGATTCAGGCCACTCAGGTAACACAGGGGACATGGGAGTGCGAATTCCCCTCCTTTGCTCCTTCATCGGTTATCCGCTACGCCGTCAAATCCACGATTGAATCAGGAGAGACCATCCGCTCGCCAGGCACCGAAAGGGACCAGTTCGAATGGCACGGATGGTTTGTCGATCCCCGGATCGCCACCCCCTATCCCGACCAGTTTCACCTCTTTATCAGCCCCATAAAC
>JAUIAG010000300.1 GCA_030425355.1 Verrucomicrobiia bacterium | reverse complement strand
CGCCCTTCTTCGAGACGCTTTCGGCATCGTATAGACTCTGTTTATTGAGGCGACAGTTTTTGTTATCAATTTTCGGCATTTTCTGCCGTCAATTAGGTTAGATTGATGAATCAACCGCCAGTATCGGTCCAGCCCTTTGAGGATCTGCCCGAACCCAGACCCGAGCTTTCCAGCTACAGGATCATCGAGATGATCCAGATTCGACTGGCTAAGTGGATCGGACTGGGGATTCTGCTCTTTATACTCTGGGGTAAATCCAATGACTGGCCACGGGAACTGATCTTCTCCGCCGTGCTCCTGCCTCTGGCGCTTTTATTCACTCAGCGGCACTACATCCGTCACCACTTCGCCCGCACAATCCCGGCTGACATCCCCGTCTGGGATTTCATGATTTCATGCCTGCTTCTGACCACCGGTGTCGCCAGTGGCAAACTCACGCTGATCTCAATCGGATGGGTCGCCATGGGTGTTGTCTTTCTCAAGCCGGTGCGGACCGATCTGAACTGGGCGGAGTGGTTCAAGATCCCGATGCTCTGGCTTGTGCTCTTTCCGGTCTGGCTGGATTTTAAGTATAACTCGATCAATTTGTGTGATTTCCTGGTGGGAAACCCTCTGGCTCTTCCCAACAGCGAAGGCCCGGGGTCATGGGACTACACGCGTTTCCATTTCGGTATCCTGACCTCATTCATTGTCCTTGCCGGCGGCCTGCGTGGAAGCCTTTTCTGGAAATGCCTGCCGCTGATACCGGCAGTTGCCTTCTCCTATTCATGGCTCCAGAACCAGCTGCCGCCCCTGAGGATCCCGTTCATTCCACTGCAGCTTTTCATGTCATGGCTGCTTACTCCCGGGACTATTGCATTGCTGGTATGGGTCATCAACCGCACTGTGGGCGTCCATCAACTTCAGAAGATTGGCCCTTCGACGGAATTTATCCGCCGCAGCCGGTTCTCCGGCTTTTTCCTCTGGCTGTCCTTCGCTGTCATTTCCATGCAGCAGTTCAATCTGATCAAGGACACCTTTTTCATGGAGGGTACATTGCCCCTGAACACGGTGGCAGCGACGCTGTGGCTGGGGGGCATGCTGTGGCTGAGATTCAAGACCGATGAATCCAGTGTCGACACGCGGACCAGGATTCTCCTCACACTGGCTCTGGTTTCATTGATTACGGGCGAGTGGACAGATGTAAACTTTCTCCGCCACATTTCTCTGGGGCTTGGGATCATGACCCTTGTTTCGTGGAAGCGGGTATGGCCGACCCAGCTGCTCTGCGTGATTCTTTTCACCTGGATCCTCATGATCCCCGCCGGACAGGTGGCGACCACCAAAGCCATCCAGGGTGGATTCGGCAACCCGTTCATCCTCGGTCTGGCTCTGCTGGCCTGCCTCATCTTCATGGTCGTCTTCGGCCTCAGAAACCGGCAGGAAGTCCGCATCCTCAATTCAGGAGATTATGAATGGCTCCCGTCCATGCGATTCTCTTTCCTTATCCTGATTCTCCTGGTCAGCTTCCAGTTTCTTTCAGGATTCGGAACCATGGGTACGGGATCCATGATCAGGGTTGAGGCTCATCATCCGGATCTGCTCGACTCTGAACAGTCTCCGCTGCAAGGGCTTAAACGGGAGCAGACAGTCATAGGGACCATACCTGGTCTGAATCGCGTCAAGTTCTACAAAGTCGGCAGCGATGACGGAAACAAATACAGGCTGGTGGCTGCAGAACCGGTCCAGCAGTCCTGCGGACTCCCCTCCCCGGTCCTCATCCTGAAAGAACTGGGCTACCGGACTACACACCAACGACTCCTATACAGCAGCAAGGGCTCTGCCATGCAGGTCCGAATCAGCTCACTGGACGGTAAAACCACCGGAACAGCCCTGCTGTGGTGGAAAAATATCGACCGCACTTTCTTTTCCCACCAAAAGGCCCAAAGGATACTGTGGAGCAGCTGGTTCCATGCCGAAAGGGATATCAGCCTCTACATTCTCATGCATGATTCCGACATCATCGAGACGCTCCCGGGGCTTGCCAGCAGCTACAACTGGTTTTTTCTTGATCCCGTGCCGGTGCCGGAGAAAACCCCGGACACGAGGAACAATGAATCAGCCTTCTCTGCAGCGCCGCTCCCCCTCCAGGGAAGTGAAGCCAACCCTCTTTAGTCCTCCGCAGCCAACACCCCCCCACCGGCCTGAAATCACGCTGTTGACATCGATGTATGGCAGAGGAAATGATGGACGGAATTCCGTCCGTACTTGACTACAATTTGCCTTTCCCTTCCCTTGACCATGTTCCATCGAGACCTCCGCATTCTCATCATCCTTCTTCTATCCGGTGCCCTCACGCCATTGCATCCGATTCCTGCGCGTGCAGCTGATTCCCGTCAGGCGTTGCCGAATATCATCCTGATTCTATGTGACGACATGGGCTTTTCAGACCTCGGATGCTATGGGGGTGAGATCCGGACCCCGAATCTTGACCGTCTCGCGGCGAATGGGATCCGGTTTACCGACTTTCATAACAATGCCAAATGTTCTGAAACCCGGGCCACACTTTTGACTGGTCTCTGGCACCAGCAGACCGGGATGCTGTGGCGGCACGATCACGCCACCATCCCCGAATTGCTGGCCAAAGGCGGCTATCACACCGCCATCTCGGGCAAATGGCATCTGCATGGTCATCCAATGGACCATGGATTCACCAGGTTCTTCGGGTTCCTTGGGGGAACCATCAACTACTTTACCGGGACAGGCTGGGGCTCGCGCAAACCCGACCTCTACAATGAACGCGAGCCATGGACTCCCGACGAAAATTTCTATTCCACCGATGCCTTCACCGATCACGGCATCCGGTTTATCGAGGAGATGACTTCGGAGACATCCGGTTCGGATCCGTTTTTTCTCTATCTGGCATACAACGCCCCGCATTTTCCGCTTCAGGCCCCACACGAGGACATAGCCTCCTATCAGGGGCAATATGATGAGGGCTGGGATGAATTGCGCCGGCAGCGCTATGAAACCATGCTTCGGATGGGTCTCATCAGCGAGGACAGCTGGAGACTTTCCCCCCGGGATCCGAAAGTCGAAGCATGGGAATCACTGACTTCCCCGGAAAGGCAGTTCCTGATTCCAATGATGGAGGTTTACGCCGCGATGATCGACCGGCTGGACCAGAACATCGGCCGTCTCATCGACTATCTCGAAGAGACCGGACGGTTGGAAAATACGCTGATATTTTTCCTCTCGGACAACGGCGCCTGCCCCTATCAGCGGCAGCGAACCGACAAAATGGTTCCCGGCACCTCTGAAAGTGAAGTAGCCTACGACGCCAGATGGGCAAATCTGTGTAATACACCTCTGAGACTCTACAAGCAGTATGCTCACCACGGCGGCACTCTGACGCCCATGATTGCTCACTGGCCGGCCGGGATCGGCAACCCGGGAACCCTTGAATCCCGCACAGCCCACATTGTCGATATTTTTCCGACCCTCCTCGAAATCTCGGGAGTCGACTATCCCGACCGGCTGGCAGGCAGCGATCTCCAGCCACTCGAAGGACTTTCATTCGCAGACTGCCTCCAGAGCAGAACTCCGATCTCCATAAATCTCAGACCTCTGCCCATCTTCTGGGAATTCAACGGGCACCATGCGGTCCGTTCCGGTCCGTGGAAACTGGTGGCGGAACGCGGCGCACCATGGGAACTTTATCAGATCACTTCTGACGTCACTGAAACCCGTGACCTGTCCGCAACACACCCGGAAATAGTCACCAGCCTCACCACAGTCTATAACCAGTGGGCCGAAAGAGTCGGAGCCACACAGCACTCCAGGGCATCAAAGCTTTCCCCGTCAACTCAGTCCCAGCTTTTTGATCTTTCCCGGATCACAGATCAACCTGAACATGAATAGTGATCCGACACTTTCCTAAAAATTTCGACCGCCCCTTCAGCGCCTGCCGCGTCTTTCAGGGACACACCATTCCCGCTGAGATGCCTCTTTTTTCTTCTGGCGGTGCCTGGCACCAGGCCGGAGCTCGTTGAATTGTGAACGGGACACCTGAGACACTGGCGATCCCGGGGGCTGATTGGGTGGATCCTTTACAAATCCATTCTTCAGCCGAGCCGAAGGAATCGAATATTCAGTGCTGGTGCCAGGCACATCGCGTGCCTTGCACCAGATCGCCTCTGCCCTGCCACGTTTTGTGCCTGCACATCAAAAAACCGCAGGCCATATCACCGGCTGCGGTTTGAAAACCCGGACAAGGTTTGACGAAATCCTGAGAATTTACTAGCGGGAAGGCGGGTAGATTGGCTGAGTATTGTAGCTACCGCTGCCCGGGGCTGGACTTGACCGGTATGTGGTCGGGGCTCCGCTTCCATAGCGGGTGCTGTAGCCTCCTGAAGATGTTGTGGTTCCGGCGGCAGGACCTGAGTAAACGGGATAGGTGGTCGTGTTTGCCGGATTGCCCTGATAACGCATAGGAGCGGCAGCTCCTGCACCCGGGGTCACCGGTGTGCGGAAGCGCGGAAGTTGCAGAGCAATCTGCTTGTCGATCTCCCGCGCCAGGTTGGTGTCAGGAATTCCAGATTTGGAGCGCACCTGGGTGATGATCTGGGTCAGTCCGGATTCAAGAGGCACGATCTGAATGGAGACAAATTTTGTATCCACACGTGCTTCAATGGAGTTGTTGATGTAGTCATTGAGCGTCAACTGGCCCATGTTTTCGAGGACGCGGATTGATGCTTCACGGACCTGCTCGGCACTACGCTCATACGCACTGACCCACCTGTCTCTCACCAGAGGGACACCAAACCTTTTCCTGAGACCATCGGGGGTGCTGTAACAGCCCGTAAACACCGCCACGATCAGCACTGCGTAGACAAAAATGCCTGCATTAAATTTCATATGCGTTTTAATCAATGACAAATGGCTCTCCTCCGTCAAGCATATAACCTCCTGATCTCCACAGGTTATTAACCGCTTATCCAGACCTTTCGCAATCCCCTCCGCTGAGTGGGGCAACGGCTGAAGAGACCCGGTTTTTCCCGGGATATCCCGAGTGTTCCGGAATACCGCGGCAGAGTGAATCACGAGGGAAACTGACTGCGCCGCCACTTGTCGACCCCGACAGCCATGATGATGATGATACCGATGATGATTTCCTGAAAATAGCTGGGCCATCCCATAATCTGCGCGCACTGACTCAGAACGCCCATGATCAGCACCCCGATCATGGCGCCCGGTATGGACCCGGATCCGCCGTTCAGGCTGGCACCGCCGATTACCACTGCCGCAATAATTTCAAGTTCCTTGCCGACTGCAGTCGTGGGGTCGCCCTGTCTGAGGCGCGAGAGCATCATCAGACCGGCAAGGCCGAAGAAAACACCCCCCAACGTGTAGATCATCACCTTTTTAAGTCCGACCTTGATCCCGCAGAGTCTTGCCGTTTCTTCATTGGACCCGATGGCGAAGACATGGCGCCCGAAGACCGTGCGGTTGAGGACAACTGTCATCATTGCGGCCAGCAGCAGCGTTCCCCAGAGGCCGCCAGGAAGCGGGAGAAATGAATTGATTCCCTCGACGCCCATGAACCCGTCGATGAATGGTCTGGCCGGTTCATCGGAGGCGATATTGACTGCCTGATTGTTGCCGGCCCACTTGGCGAGGCCACGCGCGACACCCATCATACCGAGAGTCACGATAAAAGGGACCATCCTGAACCCCACGATGATGGCGCCGTTGATCAAGCCGATAAGCGCGCCGCTGCCGATCACCGCCATTGCCACCACCGGTGCCGGATAGCCCATTGTGGCAAGCTGTGCACCGAGAACGCTGGACATGGCGATCACGGACCCGGCACTCAGGTCGATGCCTCCAGAGGCGATGATCAGGGTCATGCCCATGGCACCGACGGCGATAACCGAAGTCTGGACCAGGATGATTTTCCACCCGCCGCCTGAAGTCAGAACCCGTTCACGGGGCAGTTCAAAGAACATGAAGATGGCGATCACCAGCCCGAGTCCCAGCAGCGGGCCGAGGATGTTGATGAATTTGATGAAGTGTTTTTTCAGCATG
>JAUIAG010000299.1 GCA_030425355.1 Verrucomicrobiia bacterium | reverse complement strand
GGGCGCGTATGGACAGAACCTGATCCGGACACCAAACCTTGACCGAATCGCTGAAAACGGGATGCGGTTCACCCGATTTTACACCAGTGCGCCGGTTTGTGCTCCGGCCCGCTGCAGCCTGATGACCGGCAGGCATGGCGGTCATGCCTACGTGCGTGATAATTTTGAAATCGGATCATGGGAGAGTTTCAGGGGCCAGCTTCCGCTTCCGGAGAGCACGCCAACCATGGCCTCAGTGCTGAAGGAAGCCGGATATCGAACCGGCGCTTTCGGGAAATGGGGTCTCGGCGAACCGGGCTCCACCGGGGATCCCATGAAAAGGGGCTTTGACCGTTTTTATGGATACAACTGTCAGAGGCACGCCCACAATTACTACCCCCGCTACCTGATTGACGATGACAGGAAAGTCGAAATCCCCGGGAATGACCGGGGGCTGACCGGATCCGCATACGCCCCGAAATTAATTGCTGACAATATGCTGGAATTTATCCGGACATCGGCGACGGCAGGGGATTCACCATTCTTTGTTTATTATCCGACGGTCATTCCACACCTTGCGCTTCAGGTGCCCGAACAGGAACTGACGCCCTACCGCGATGCATGGGAGGAAACCCCCTACACCGGCAACAGTTATCTGCCGCATCCCCGGCCACGGGCCGCCTATGCCGCCATGATCACTTTCATGGACCGGCAGGTGGGACGGCTCTTCGAACTCCTTGATGACCTCGGAATCGCGCAGAACACTCTCTTCCTGTTCACCTCCGACAACGGCACCACTTTCCTCAAAGGGCAGGTGGATTATGAATTCTTTGAAAGTGTCGGGCTGTTCCGGGGACTCAAGGGACAGGTTTATGAAGGCGGGATCAGGGTCCCCATGATCGCTCACTGGCCCGGCCGGATTCCAGCAGGAGCCGTCTCTAATCACATCGGGGCTCATTATGACCTCCTTGCCACCGTCGCCGACGCTGCCGGGATCAGCATCTCCAATCTGCCGGCCAACGACGGCATCAGCTTTCTGCCAACACTGCTGGGGCGTTCGGCAGAACAGCCGGAGCATGAGTTTCTGGTCTGGGACTTTGCCGGTTATGGCGGGCAGATAGCTATTCGGTCCGGAAAGTGGAAGCTGCTTCAGCGTGATCTCAAAAGGGATCAGCAGCCATCACCTCTTGAGCTTTACAATTTACAGGAAGATCCATCAGAGTCCCGCAACCGCGCCATGGATTTCCCGGAGATTGCAGAAAAACTTTACGGGCAACTGATAGAATCGAGGGATGTTCCGGAAGTCGAACGGTTCCGCTTCGGGGTTTATTAACACCCGGTGACAGATTTTATTCGAAGAGCCTCTGTTCTATTTCCTCGAGACTTGCTGTTCCGGTTGTTCCAAGCTTGTGAATGACCACGGAGGCTGCGGCCATAGCGATTTCCATGGCTTCGGATGCGGTGGCTCCGGCCGCCAGGGCGCTGATAAGATTGGCGGTAGTGCAGTCACCCGCACCGACAATATCAATCTCTCCATGCGTCGGCCATGCCTTTACTCCGGCCGATTTTTCTGTTCCGGCGCGGCCGGCGATGCCCTTTTCCGATAACGACACAAAAAGCGGTTGTGTGCTGTCGCGACCGAATTCATCAATGAGTGACGTCCATTCAGACAGCGACAGATGATGACTTTCTGAAATATGGTGCCACTCTGTGAATTCTTCGCGGTTCACTTTTATGCCAAGCCCTGAAAATGCGTGTGGCCGCTGCCGCGAATCAGCCAGTGAAAACCGCAGCGGTCCCGACGATGAACCGGAGATCCTGTCTGCGGCCGTGCTTATGAGTTTGGCTGTGAGAACGCCTGTATCGGGGATATCCACCTGATCAAGGAGAATGATGGCACCCGACTGATCAAGACACTTTTCGAGAGCCGCGACTAGCTCATCGGTCACGGTCTCTGGGGTGGGCTCGAAGTTCTTGAAGTCGAGTCGATTCAGTTCTCTGGGAGCTTTACCCTTTTCGCAGATCAGCGGTTTGCAATAGGTGAATGTCCTGCGGAGCGGTGTCTGGATGAATGAGTCGGCACTCAAATCAAGACAGGGAACCCTGCGCAGGGATTCCATCAGTTCATAGCCCTCACCGTCAAAACCGGCAAATCCCACCGGAAGAACCCGGCCAATACCCAGGGCCTGCAGATTATTGAGGATAGTGCCGGCCCCTCCCGGCTGGGACCTCACTCGGGTAACATTGTGGACAGGCAGGCTGGTTTCAATCGAGGTTTCTTCAATGCCCGGGTCAATTTCCAGATACCGGTCCAGACAGAAGTCACCGGCCAGGGTGATGGTAAGCCCCCGGTATCGGGAAGTAATCTGCTGGAAACGGTTCCTTTGCATGGGGGAGGGCGCGGGATTCAGATTGAATATGCTGCTCAGGTTTTTATTCTGCGCGCTGAATGTGGGATGGAGTCTGCACCGGCCTGAATTATTTCATGTCTGCCAGCACCTGAAGTTCACGGGCAAGGTGGTAGAGAAAAGCGACATTGTCGAGACAGACATAGTGCATTCGGCCTCCCATTCTTGAGTAGCTTTTACAGAACCGGAGGTAATAGGCGGGGTTGTCCATCGGCGGTTCACCCCGGGTCCAGTCCCATTTTCCGCCATCCTGAAGATCGACAACATAAATGGCGTGGTCGGTTATGACGTCCATCCCTTTCTGCAGCCGCAGATTATTGACGCAGCTGAGGCTTTTTTCGAAGACCTGTGGTCCCATGATGGCAGACCCCACACTGAAAGTCACACCCGTATCCAGTCGCTGAACAGTTCTGGAGAAAAGCTGGAAGTCATGTCCGGCAGCGCGGCCGATCGCAGCGCCATGAAACATTGGATGGTTGGTGTAAATGTCATACCCAATGCCGGGATGCACGGTCATGGTGATGCCCAGCCTGCGGGCGGCTCCCACAACACACGTGGATCGCCATGGGTGATCGACACGGAGTTTTCCAGGGGGCAGTCCGTTGTCCCTTATGGCATTCAGAAGGTCTGCTCTGGCCGCAGTTTCCGGTGCCGCAGGGTTTTCACGAATCTCTCTTTCCAGCTCAGAGGTCCCGGGTATGTCCCATCCATCCTCGTCGACGAGTCGGCCTATGGCTTCCCCGAGGCCGATCCCATGGTACCCGCCCATCAGCGCACTGAGGTTTATGGCCCGGCCGGTTTCATCCCATGTGCCAAATCGTCCAATGGCCACATTTTCCCGGACACTTTCCGTCGACCGTCCATGGTGTGCGTATTCCCAGTCGTGGATAACCCCGGCCCCGTTGGTGGCAAGATGCGTGAACCACCCTTCCTCCATCAGCCGGATCAGTATCGGATTGGCACCGTTTTTAATCAGATGGGCACCATAGATGAGCATGCGGCTCGCGTTGTTCTCCCGGGCACGCTTCAGATCATCCACGGCACAGGAAATCAACCCCGCACTGTGCGCATCAATGTCCGGAGTGTCTGCCGGAAAACGCATCACTTCCTCTGTTGAGGAAAGGCTTTTTCTTTCCTTCAAGGGGTAGGTCCGAACCAGTCGGGTGTGAAATTCTTCCATGGGATCGAGTGGTTTTGGGCGATGAAGTGGGGGAAGTGGGACTCAGGATGGGACCGGTCTGGCTCCAGTCAGGACATCCATGAGTAGACGGATGTCCCTGTAGTCCGGAATAAATACATCGGCGTTGACCCGGGCCAGTCTTTCCTTTTTCCATGGATCCATACGACCGCTGCCGTTGTTGTCCTCATCGGAAGCCACCGCAACAGCCAGGCCGCCTACATCCTTGGTGTTCTCAATTTCGACATAGCCATCTCCGAAACTGAGAAGATTGGCTCCCTGAATTCCGTTCTCCCGGAGGATGCGTTCAATCACCATCTTTTTGGAAAAGGACTTGTAGTCGTCCTGGGCTCCATAAATGTGTTCACCGAAGAAGGAGTCGATTCCGAGCATTGCGGCTTCACGGCGGACAAAAGGCTCGTCCGTTCCGCTGGCGAGATACAGGTTCATTCCCCTGTCCTTGAGGACCTGCAGCAGTTCGAGGCTGTTGTGCACGAGGAATTCTTCAGGAGACGCTTTGCCGGAAGTCAGTCTTTCATGCCGGTCGCGGATTCGCTGATCAAGCCGTCGAAGGTATTCGTGCTTGTATTCAAGTGGATCGAGTGGCTCTCCGCCGCGTTCACGGATTCTCTCGGCGAAGCGTATCATCTGATAGATGGTCTGCTTGCCTGTCAGTTCCATCATGTCATCATACAGCATCTGCCTGTCGGCTTCCGCTGAGCTGCCCGGCGAAGGGGGCAGCAACTCCACAAACATCGGGAGCATGACATCCGGCCAGCCCTGTCTGATAAGCGACAGGGTGCCATCAAAATCAAAGACTACATGCGACAGCTCGGGACGTGCCTGAAAGCCTGAGCCGAACTCGACTATGCCGGAAAATCTGCTGTTCATCTGACAGGCACCACACTACACCAATGACCACCGGCGAGCGAAAATATTTTATATCCGGAAATTCCTCGCGACACCGCGTTTCAGTTTTAATTCAATGCCGGATGGGATTATTGAGGATGGCAGTGATTATCCGCCGCCATTCATCAGCGGAGCGTGATCCGGTGAATACCCGGGCGAGGTGCCCTGTGGTGTCGTAGATGGCGTGTGTCGGCAGCTCGTCGCCGTTGTAACGCCCGGCAATTTCATTTCTGTAATCCCACACCATTTCCAGTTCCAATCCGAGAGTGTCGACCATGGACTCGATCTTTTGCCGGTTTTCTGCAGTGTTGCCTGCATTATTGTCGATGAAGTTGCCGTTGTCGTCCTTGATGCCGTGAATGGACGGAACTCCATCAAGACTGACCGGGAAGATTCGGACTGATTCCTCAAAATCCCCCTGAACCTCATTGAGCGCCGGCAGCTCATCAATGCACGGAGTGCACCACGAAGCCCAGAAGCTCAGAATCACTATTTTCCCCTTCAGTGATTCTATGGACCTTGAATTGCCATCCATGGTTTGAAACTGAAGGTCCATGTAATCATGGGACAGGTGAGGGGTGCTGACCTGTGGTTTTCTGATTCGGGCGGCGGCCTTCTCAAACTCTGACTTTTGCGCTTCAATGAAGCTGACCCAGCTCTGGATTTTCTCCCGAATCCCTGGAGCTGCCTGCGCGTCCCCCTTTTCATTCATGTCCTTGAGGCGGACACCGAAATCCTGCTGAGTGGCCATCTGGAGGAAGGCGGCCGCCTGACTCACGAGATGGGTGTCGCTGTCGCGGAGGCAGTCTGCAGCCGCGAGCACCAGAGGATCTTTATCTGCAAGATTTCTGGCGAACCGGATTCCAAGTGCTTTGACATGAGGGTCCGCATCCGAGATCTGCTGCAGACAGGCTGGCAGAAGGTAGTCCTTTTCAAAGGCGTCAAGTTCGGATGCCTTTGCCTCCTGTTCCTCCCCGAAAGCTGAGTCCACCGACTGCTTCATCAGTGCATGGACCCGAACCAGCGCACTCAGTGTCAGCTCCCGGATCTGGATGTCCGGATCCAGGTAGGAGTTGGGGATGACATGCTGGTAGAAAAACTCTCTCCATAAAGGTTCCTCATCATTGAGGATTCGATTTCGGACATTGAGCAGCGCGAACCTCCTTTTGGGAACAATTCCGGAATTCCAGTGATCGAGAAGCAACGCCGCCGGATCCTCAGCATTCATCAGGGCATCCTCGGCCGCAAACTGGTCGAAATCGAAACTTTTCCGGGGTTTGGTGGTGAACAGCATCACGGCCACCAGCCCCAGCATGATAATAATCAGCGGCTTGACAGCCGATGGACGGCGCTTGAGATTCCCCTGTGCCGCTTGCTTCTCCTTGTTGTTGTTTGTGTCATCAGTCATGAGTGTTTGCTTTCCCGTCCCGTGAATCGTCCCTCCATCCTATGCTCCCAGTGCCCGCGGGCAATCCGAAAAAGCTCCCCACAATGGTCGGGTTCAGCATAAATTGTCAGCATGCCGAAGCCACAGCCTGAACCAGTGGATGAAAGTAAAGTCAGGGATCTGGCATTGCAGCTGGTCTCCGAAGTCAAATTTCCGGT
>JAUIAG010000298.1 GCA_030425355.1 Verrucomicrobiia bacterium | reverse complement strand
CTTTTTCACCCTCGGGCTGGTCTATCTGGCAATCATGGTCGTCGCGGCCTTTTCCTACCGCGTCCCTGCAGAAGGCTGGCTTCCTGCCGGATGGGAACCTCCTTCCGGTGAGAAGTCCGGCCGGCAGATGATCACCACGGGAAATGTCGACATGGACCAGGCCCTGAAGACACCACAGTTTTACCTGTTATGGGTGGTGCTGTGTTTCAATGTGACTGCCGGCATCGGCGTTCTCGGTGTGGCCAAGACCATGATGAATGAAATATTCGGAACCACGCTGCCCTCCATCGTCAACGGCAGCTTTGCCGCCACCTACGTTCTGATGATTTCCGTCTTCAACATGGTCGGACGGATTTTCTGGGCCAGCACCTCCGACTACATCGGGCGCAAGAATACCTACCATTGCTTTTTTGTCCTGGGGACAATTCTGTATCTGATCATTCCGTGGACCGCGGGGCAGGTGAGTGCCAGTCCATCGGTCGTGTGGCTTGCTGCTTTTTACATCGTGACGATGGTGATCTTCACCATGTATGGCGGGGGTTTCGCCACCATCCCGGCCTATCTCGCCGACATTTTTGGCACAAAGTATGTCGGTGCCATTCATGGCCGGTTGCTCACGGCATGGAGCACCGCCGGCGTTCTGGGCCCCATGGCCATCACCTACCTGCGTCAGGCATCTGTCGAGCAGTCGATTCGCAGTCTGGCGTCCAGGGTCGACGATGCATCCTTTGTCCAGGCCTTCGGGGCCGGCAAAGACCAGATTGAATCCCTGGTGGCCGCCAACACCGTCTCGGTTTCCAAGCTGATGGAGATTGTCCCTGAGGGGACAGTGGATCCCACGCCGGGATTATACAACACCACCATGTACGCCATGGCGGCGCTGCTGGTGGTCGCCTTCTTCGCCAACGCGGCCATTCGGCCGGTTGCCAGCCACCACCATATCCGCGGGGAGGATTGAACCTGAACCGCGAAAAGCAGCCCGGATAATCACTCCGGACTCGACGGCCGATCCGGAGTGTGCTTGGATCTCTGCATTCAATTCCCATTGACCATGAAGATGCCCAAAACATCACGCGTTGGCGTCGCAGCGATAGTCTGCGGATTTATCCTTTCCCTCTCACAGAGCGCCGAGGCCCAGAAACCGGGGACAGCCCGTCCGGGCGGCAAACTGTCCCGATCCATCTCCGTTCACATGGAGAAGGTGGCCGGCGGGTTGATTGACCCGGTCAATGTGGTCAGTCCGAGAGACGGCAGTGGACGTCTTTTTGTCGTGGAACGCCCCGGGGTGATTAAAATTGTCGAGGACGGTGAAGTGCGCCGCCGGCCATTCCTCGACATCCGCGACACCGTGGTCAGTTCATTTGTCGAACAGGGACTCTACGACATGGAGTTCCATCCAGACTTCAAAGACAACGGGCTTTTTTACGTGCATTACTCCGACATGTGGTTCAACGGGGATTCCTTCATCGTCGAATACAGGGTGTCTGAGGACAATCCCAACCGCGCCGACCTCGATTCCGCCCGCGTGGTGATGCAGATTGAGCAGCCCTATTCGAATCACAACGGCGGTGAGCTGGTCTTCGGCCCCGATGGTTATCTGTATATCGGCAGTGGTGATGGCGGATGGGAAGGCGATGTGCTGGGAGCCGGGCAGGATCTGAGCACGCTGCTCGCCAAGGTGCTGCGCATCGACGTGAACACCCGCAGCACGGATCGTGGATACGGGATCCCGAAGGACAATCCATTCATCACCCCGCTGCAGCAGATGGTGCTGTTCGGTGTGTCCGAGGAGCGGTTCGCTGAGATCCACCCCAATGCCCGTCCTGAAATCTGGGCCTACGGCGTTCGCAACCCGCTCAAAATGCAGTTCGACCGCAAGACCGGGGATCTCTACATCGCCGACGTCGGCCAGAACCACTGGGAGGAAATCAACTTCCAGCCCGCCTCCAGCAAGGGCGGCGAAAACTACGGCTGGAAATTCATGTGCGGCACTCATCCATTTCCAATCTCCGCCAAGGACGCCCCGACCGTCGGAGTTATGCCAATAGGCGAATACTCCCACGTCACGGACGGAATCTGTGTGGTTGGTGTCGGCGTCTACCGCGGATCCAAATATCCCTCCATGGACGGCGTCTACTTCGTCGCCGACTGGGGATCCGGAAAACTCTGGGGCATGGAGCGCGACAGCAGTGGA
This sequence comes from Verrucomicrobiia bacterium, assembly GCA_030425355.1. Taxonomy (GTDB): domain Bacteria; phylum Verrucomicrobiota; class Verrucomicrobiia; order Limisphaerales; family JAJOIW01; genus JAJOIW01. The sequence continues at coordinate 3,896 of JAUIAG010000298.1, read as the reverse complement.
CAGTGGCAGATGCAGGAACTGCTCGACACTCAGGTGCGGCCAACCGGCGCCGGTGAGGATGAAGATGGAACACTTTACATCACTTCCGCCACAGCCAATTACGGCGGCCCGGTTGATCCGTATGATAATGAACCCGGTGCGCTGTGGCGGCTGGTCGAAAAATCAAAGCTGTCCGCCGACGCTGAGACCGTGCCTGTGGATTAATCAACGCTGCCGCTGCAGACGGAAATTGCTGGATGGGTGGCTTTCAGTCTCCGGCTCCGACCGGATCACCGATGACAACTCATCCTCCATACTCCATCCCCCTGTAACTTTTTCAGCTCACCCAGCAGAAAATGTATTTTCTTGTCCCTGGTCCCGAATAATCCGGTGCCAGGCACCATCAAACATGAACCAATGAAATGATCTCTGTTCAAACAAGATTTTTAAAAAGTAAACTGCTGAGTCCGTTATTGCTGATAGCCATTGCCTTTGGTGCCGCTGAAGTGTCAGCCAGTGCCGTGGCAGCTGCGGACGAACCGGAAAGTCAGCACCAGCACGGGGATCACCCGGCCACAGGAAAGAAAACAGTCTCTCCCGGACCGGGCGATGAGAGCAGATTCCTCATGGTGGACACGGAAAAGAAGCTGGTGACTATTCCTGTCATCGCCACCTACAACGACGTGAATTACGGGATGAACTTCAATGGTCATCACCGCGGTGGGGCCGTGTATACAATTCCGAAGGGCTGGAAAGTCACGGTCAAATTCGAGAACCGCAGTCCGGTTCCCCATAGCGCCGTGATTGTCGAGCAGTTCATGACTCGCAAGCCTCAGGTCGGCGAGCCATTCTTTGATGGAGCCGGGACCAAAGACTATCTCAAGGGGCTGGTCAAAAAGGATGAGTTCTCCTTTGTGGCGGATGAGACCGGCAAATTTGCCATCGCCTGCGGATTCCCCGCCCATGCCGCCAGCGGCCACTGGATCGCCCTCAACATCGACCGCGAAGCAGACGCTCCGTCACTCAAATTCAATACGAAGAAACCTTAGTTCTCAGTCCTGACTTCTGAACCGGGGGCGCGCGGCATGCACATGCCGGGCGCCTTCAGTTTAATGACCCTGTGCCCAATGGTGAATGGCTTTGGCGAAGGCTGTTCTGTCCGGAGGAGTGGCGGCTGAATCCAGTGTTTCCCTTGTGACTCTGCCCGATGGATGCGGGCAATGGGGTGCCCATAGAAACCGGAGTGTCCCGGCATCCATTTCCGGGTGGAACTGGAATCCGAGCGCCTGGTTTCCGAAGCTGAATGCCTCGACCGGGGTGGCTTCGCTGCGGGCCAGAACGCGGATGCCCTGCGGGACATCCACAACCATTTCGAGATGCGAGGTCAGCCACGGATGAGAGAAGAATTCCCCGTCGCGGAAGGGAGGCGGCTGATGGATTCCGGGTTCCGTCACCAGACGGACATTGCCGACCTGCGGGCCCAGAGGGTGGGGGACAATGCGGGCACCGAGAACGCTGGCGAGCAACTGGTGCCCGTAGCATATGCCTATGACGCGACGGCTGTTCTCCAGACACCATTCAATCCATGACCGGAGGCGGCGGGTGGCCTGATCCTCGCGGGTCACGCAGCGGACCGACCCGCTGATCACACACACATCAAACGGGAACTGTTTCCACGGAGTCTGTCTCGAGCTCCAGTGGACGACCTTGAGGCGCAGGTTCGGAAGGTGTTTGAGGGATTCGCGGAACCAGGCACCGGGTTCAGTCAGCGGGTGATCCTTCGGCCACGGCCTTTTCCAGTCCATGGAGTCGATCAGCAGCAGCCGGAAAGGCCGGTGGCTGCGGGCCGTTCCAATGCTTTCCGGATTGTCCTGACTCATCAGCCCCCATAATTCGCCCTTTGAATTCCTGTGTCCAGTCTGCTAGAAATTCCCGCGTGAGAACTGGCGGGATATCGAACAGGAATTCATCATGGGCTTGAAGAATTCCAGGATACTGACTGAACTTGGCGACCAGTACCGGCGATCCAAGCTGGGACGCACCGGCGAGGCGGCCAAGGACTTCAGTGTGCCTCTCGACAAGGTCCTCGACGATCTGGGATTGAACGGCGGAGAGGAAACCGATCTCGCTCAGCAGGAACTGCTGGCCGCCGAGCGTCACGGTGCCCTGACCCTCGACCGCGATGAAAAGCATCCCTCCCGTCTCGTCCGTGTGCGGGTTTCACGACAGCAGGAAAACGAGTTTTTCCGCCTGCTCGGAGAGAAATCCCCGAAACAGGAACGACTGTCCCTTTCCGACCTCTTCGAGAGTTATGTGGATGCGCCGGTTCCCGACAACTACCGCGGGTCATGGAATTTCTGGTGCCAGCTCTATGCCCAGAATTGCCTCAAGGGCCAGCAGATTGCCCCCTTCTACCGGGATAAACCTGAGGAAATTAAGGAAATCCTCGACCTCGTGCTCCAGCTTTTCAAATGGCCCCATGCCAGTCAGGTCGAACTGGTCAGCGGAGTCCTTTGCGGTGATACCGGCCGCATCGACAAACTGCTCAACCGACTGACCAAGGTCCTCAACATCTTCACCGACGGGGCGGTCAACGGACTCGAGGACTTCGGCATCATCATGGAGCCCAGAGTCTGTCAGATCCACGGCCGGATCCGGCTGAAGATAAACCGGACGTGGGTGGATTTTTCGTGCTTCCGCGCCGGAGTCCAGCTGCAGGAGGTCGATGTTGAGGGATTGAAGGAGGTGGACGTCCAGGCTCCCCGGTGCGTGGTGGTGCAGAAGCCCGCCACCTTTCATGAACTGGTCAAACTCAACTGCGGCGATGTGCTGATCCAGTCCGGTTACCCGAATGAACCGACCGTGAGCCTGATCAAGGCCCTGCCTTCATCCATTGAATACTGGTTCTTCGGGAATTCCGATCCGGCGGGATTCGACATCCTCCGGGAGCTTCGTCATTCCACGGGCAAGCCCTTCCAGCCGCTGCACATGCGGTACCGGCCGGATCCCGCACTCGAGGACCCGCTGCTCCAGACCGAGAGGAAGCTTCTGGAGTCACTGCTGCAGTCCACCACAGTGCGGGACATCAAACCGTGGCTTCAGGATATCCTCGAGGCGAACAACACCGGACGCTTCGAGCAGGAGACACTCGGCGTCCCCAACCTCGACTGGTTTCCCTATTACGAATCCGGCACAGTCGAGCCCTCCTGAGTCCGCCTTCCGCCGTCCCTGGACCGCTGCCCTGTCTGATTGGCCCGCTCCTGCGCGTGCCATGGGGCGACAGTTTTTTCGTGGAAAGACCGGTGTGCCGCAGGTATTGTTCCGGGATGCATCCGGAAAGATTCAAGGGTATCCGCATTCTGTGCCTTGCGGTGGCATTTGCCTGCTCGGGCGGGTTTCAACCGCTGTTGGCGCAGAACAAAGGCAGGGACAAGAGTGATTATTACCTGAAGCCGGCCGGCGAGCCGATTGTCGCCCGCTCATTTGTCCTGGGTGGGCCGGCGAGGGCCATCAATGTGGGCAACCCCGGGGGCGTTCATTACTGTTTTGATGCCGAACTCCCACGTGTGGCCATGGCATGGAGCGGCGATTTTCTCGACATCGGCCCCGATCGCGGATACGGCAATGACCGCGGCGGCCGGCATGCCATACCTCTCGGTGAACCATTTCCCGTTGGCGATCTCGGTTTCCCCATCCGGGTTGGCGGAAGGATGCCGACTTCCGTTGAATTCCTCGGATACCGCATCAAGCCCTCGGTCACTTTCCATTATCGCCTCGATGACGCCGTCAAAGTATCCCAGTCCATTGAACCGGCCCCCGCCGGTGTTGGCCTGACTTATCACTTCAATATCCTGGGTGCCGGAGAGGCCGTCAGTCTCCACTTCAATTCGGCCGTGGTCAATTTTGAGTCCGACAAA
>JAUIAG010000297.1 GCA_030425355.1 Verrucomicrobiia bacterium | reverse complement strand
CATGGCTGTTTCACGGAGGACATTGCTTTCGAGATGCTGAGCTGCTTCATTGAAACACCGCTCCAGTCTCGAGCGGAGATCCTCGTCGGCTGCGAGGATATCACTCCGGATTTTTGCAAGAATCCTCTCGGAATGAGTCATGATCAGCTGGTTGATGACCCTGCCTCTAACTTTCTGGCGCGGGATGGTCTGGTGCAGTTCATCGGCGATTGATCTGCACTCCGAGGCAATATATTCGCCCGCCTGTGCCATCCGAGGCGCAAACCATTGATTTTCAATCTCGTTGATATCATGTTCCAGCCACCGCGTCTGGTAGGAAAGGTTCTGCAGGTTTTCGCGGCATTGCCGAAGCAGCGCGAGGTTCACCTGTTCCTTTTTGAGTCGTGAATCCATCTCCTCGATGATGGATTCGATAGCTTTTTCCGCATCGGCGACCTCTCCGGCCATTTCATTCAGACAGTTCTTCTCGTGCAGTTCCATGCGGCTGGACTCGAGATATTTCTGAAGCTCGGATTCAAAAGTCTCGAATTTTGAATCGTCCATGAGTTCCGGGAGTTCCTTGAAGAACCCGTCATGGGCCTTGCCGAGGTTGATGGGCCATGCCGGGAGCTGTGTGCCGGAAATGCCCAGCAGGTCGGATATTTCCTTGCGGGCCACCATCACCTGTTCGTCGGTGTCTTTCTGCTGCTCGAGGGGATCGGCCCAGTGGCGGGCCTCAATCTGGTTCTGAACCAGCAGGACCGGCGGCTTTCTGGACCCCTCATAGAGATCCCGGAGGTATCTTGAGGTCTGGTTGTTCAGGGGCGCAAAGGAACTCTGGGTAAAGATCAGCAGGTCGGACTTGTCAATGATCCAGAAGGCCGCCGGATTGTTCTCGGTGTTGGTCTGGAATCCATCGAGGCCGGGCACATCGAGCACACTGATTTCCTCACCGATCAGTCGGCCGCCGGGGCAGCGGATCACTGTGATCAGCGGTTCCCTTTCAAGTGGTCCGGCAAGAACGCGGTCGACGGTCTGCCGGTCGTAGCTGGTTTCCACGACTTCCACGTCCGGCTGCAGCGCCTCCATGGTCAATACGCCCCGCAAATATTGTATCACCCTTTCAAACGCGTCCTTCCGTTCCGTGTCGAGCGCGTCGGGGTGATCATGCCGCCAGAAATACTGCTGGATACCCGACTTTTCGCCCCGGATGACAATGGAGGAGCGACGGGTGCTCTCCCGGGCAAAGCGGGTCGGGCTCACATACTGCCTGGCAAGTGTGTTCACCAGCGTCGACTTCCCTGACTTGAGCGGACCGAAGACAACGATGAAAAACAGGCGGGCGTCGAACTCGCGGCGGCTTGCCTCGATCCGTTTCATGGCCCGAACCAGCCGGGGGTCCGTATCACCGGATTCTGCTTTCCGGGCCCACTTGGGAAAGATCTGTTTGTCGAGGAACTCCAGAAGTTCGCCGGATTTATGGCTGAGGTGCAATTTCATGCTTGTGGCTTTGGTCCCTGCCCGGAATGGCTCAGGTTCTTATTTCCATGATTGTCGCTGTCCATGGCTGACCCGGTTTCCTGATCAGTATCGTCGGTGGTGGCTGATTTGCCAACTGAGGATCGGAATTCCTGAGTGGACTGCCGAAGGGGCGGGACATCGCGGTGGAGCAACCGGTGCAGAACGGCAAGTTTTCTGTTAATCCATGGCTTTCCGGGCAGTTCGGCGAGCCCGGGATTCCTGAGAATTTTCAGCAGTGTCGGTTTGACTGACTGCCAGAGTGAGTGGATGTCCGCGCGATGGCCAATCTGGAAGTCCTTCTGAAACGCACGCTGAAAAAGCTCATCGACGCCCTCGGGGCTCTGGTAACGGATGTTTTCGAGTTTAAGCCAGTAGTTCCCCGCAGCGTATGAGACCGTGGCGAGCAGCAGTGAGACGATCCCCACGCTCACCGAGGTCTGGAAAGAATCCCGCACCGCATAGGCCCAGACCCCGCCGATCGAGAGAAAAAGAATGGAAGCGGCCCACACCAGTATGACCATCCGGAGCCTTCGCGACTGCGCTGCGACTGTCACTTTGAGGGTCATTTCCAGCCACATGGCCCGTCTTTCGATCTCGGTGAGCAGGTTGTCAATCCGCCGCAGAGGAGCCCGGCTGATCTCTCTCCGGACTTCCTCGAGGCTGTCGGTGAACTCGCCCAGATCGAGTGCATCGGGATCATCGCGTCTGTGACGGGAAACCTTCTCCGGTATGAAGGTGGTGTAAATCTGGGGCATGTCCTTGGTGGCGGACTTCCGTGAGAGATTCCAGCACAGTGTGCCATACGATCTTGCAAAATCGGACAGATTCTCCATCTGATCCACCTTGTGGAGCAGTATGATCATCTTGTGCTCAAGACCGGCCAGGGTCTCAGTGAAAACAGACATGGTCTCCCCGGTCGTGCCGGGCTTGTCGGGATCAAAAAATACCAGGATCAGATCGGAGGACTCGGCAAATGTCCGCACTGCACTCTGAAAATCATACCCGCGCCCCGGGCCGCCGCCCTGGTGATCAATCATTCCGGGACTGTCCACCAGCCGGATCTCCTGAAGAAACGGACTGTCGCAGGTCCTCACTTTGAGCCGCGATAAAAACGCCGGTCCGAGATTTCTGAGATGACCGAGGGCAAAAGCCGGATTGCTGACAGCGGCGTGGCCGTCGAGAGTGTCCTCCGCGGATCCACGGGTTATGATGGTGAATCCATCGTCCGTGGGGGCCATCCCGGTCTTCTGCAGGTCCTTTTCGAGAAGGTGGTTGATAAAGGAGGATTTCCCGGAGCTGTGGTTTCCGAGAAAGAGAACCTGGGCCTGGCGCGAGAGCTGCCCGGGAAGATTCGGCCATCCCACATGCAGGCCCCGGGAGATTGGCATGATCTGCTCCTGGAGCAGTCCATTCAGTTTTTCTTCAATTTGATCGATGCCGCTCATGATTGATGTTCATGCCTTAGCCGGGTCGGGCAGAATCAGCTGACCGGCAATATACTCCCCGGGTTGCACCGCCGAATCCGCGCAGCTGCAGAACCGCTCTGAAGCTACATGCGACCGGGCACCGGCAAAAGGATTTTTAAGATTCTGCCAACTTGTGATTGATGCCTGTCAGCCATCACCTTACTTTTGGACCCGGTTCAGGTCTGGATGCCTCACGGATTCAGTCACTTACCGGCCGGCCTCAGCGGCAGTATATCCAGACCCGTCCCACAGCCTCTGGTACCCATACACACCACGCTGCCCAATATTATGAAGACCGAAATTTCTAAATTCTGCAAAGACTACGAAAAGGTCCTGGCGCCCATCAATGACGCGATTCGCACAACGGTTGATGCCTGTTCCGTGCCTTCCGTTCAGTCCACGCTCAAGAATTCGCTGGCCGGCCTGAATGATGTCAATCATCGCCTCAAGACACTGACCGACAAGATTCTCGGACAACAGGCCTACCTTCTTATTTTCGGTCCACTCAAGAGCGGCAAGTCCACACTGATGAATGCCCTCAGTGCCTCCTATGTCTCCGAGGTCACCAGTCTGCCGGCCTACCCGTGTCTGGTGTATGTGCGGCATGGGGAACGCAAGGCCTATTCCATGACCCGGTACAACGGGAAGGTCTCAGAATTCAGTTCGAATGACGCTCTTCAGGAAAAGGTGCAGCAGTGCCATGTCAGCCTGAGCGAGCGCCTTTGCCAGAGTGAGGCCGAGGCCCGGGACTTCGAACCGGGACTTGATTATGCTGAAGCCATCCGCCGCATAGATATTCAGCTGCCGATCGCCAACCTTCAGGAATCAAGCACGGTCCTTGTCGACACCCCCGGACTCTACAGCCGCATGAAGTTCGGCTATGACCTCATGACCCGCGAATTCAGAAACAGCGCCGCCTGCGCCGTTTTTGTGGTCAAGACAGATAATCTTTACCTCGAGCAGGTGTTCGATGAATTCACCGAACTTCTGAAGATTTTTTCCCGCATCTTCCTCGTCGTCAATATAGACGCCAGCAAGAAAGACCTTGCCTCCGACGGATCACTCAAGCCGAGTCTCGAAAGCCAGCAGCCCGAGCAGATCATCCGCGCCTTTGAAACACTGAGCATGAGCGCCAGTCTCAGGGACGCCTATGAATCGGGTCGTCTGCGGATCTTCTCCATAGATCTGCTCAACGCCGCCTCGAGGCTTCTCGCCAGTGATTCCGATCCGGATACGGATCCGCAGCTCAGGCCTTTCTCCCAGTTCACCCAGGAACTTACCAACTACCTCAACAGCAATGAGTATTTCCTCGAGTTCATGGGCGACAGTCTCAAACAGGGCCAGCTTTTCTGCCGCGAGGTGCGCAGCCACATCTCCAAGGAAAGTCTTACGGATTTTCAGAAGCATGTCACCCGCCTCGAAAACGAGATCGGCGATCTGAAAACCAGACGGCTTGCCGCCGACGAAATGCTCAATGCCGACAAGGACGGTGTGTTTCTCTCGGTTCAGAAACGCCGGCCAGAGATCGTATCCGGTCTGGCGGAGCAGTTTCGTGAGGAACTTCTGGAAGGCCTGACCGATCAGCTGAATGATTGGTTCGACAGCAATGAATCGCTTGATGATCTGGGGACACAGCGCTGGTCGCCAAAGCTCAATGACTTCTCGCTCAAAATCGCACGCGAAACATTCCGTCGTGCCCGCAAAGTCCTCGAAACACCCATGGCCGGAGCGGATTTTTCCGAGGAGGCCGTCAAGCTGATGTCCAAGCTGGAATTCATGCCCTCCGAGATTGGCAAGGTCGTGCTCAGCGACATTGAAAGTGAGATGGATGTGCCCAAGTGCAATGTCACGATCGAGGACCATCGTGTTCCCGTTCGCAAGTCGATCTGGGACTGGCTGCTTCTCAGAAGCCAGTCATCCGTGAGACGTCGGGTGTTCGGAAGCCCGGACCAGCTCGATCACAAGATAAGCCCCGATGTGAAGCGCAGGAAACTCGGGCAGGATGGGAAAGATGCCCTGCAGGAGCTTATCCAGCAGTATGTTGACAATCATTTTCCTCAAATCCCAACCATCTGTGCCAAACAGATCATCAGTCGATACATTGAGGATTTCTCTTCAAAACTTCAGAGCCGCCTCGAAAGCACCCGCACCGAACTGGAAAAGGAAATAAAGGACCGCCAGTCTTTACTCGATGAAACATCGGCCGTCCGCAAGTCCCTCGACAAACTCGAGGAAAACATGTCCGACTTTGAAAGGTCGATTGATTTTCTCTTTGATGAGCATCTGAAGCCGTCCGCCGAGCCAGCCCTCCCCGGGGAATCAGGGGAGGAGGAGTCAGTGGTCGAGGAGCCGGTCAGCGGGGAACCCTCCGATGACCCCGGGAGTGAAACCGGCGACGCTGATTCAGACGGGGACGCAGAGGAGTCCGGACAGCCCGAGTCTGCCGCGGAATCAGGTGAGTCCGCCGGGAAACAGCACGGTGCCTGATTTCCCGACTGCCGGCTCCATCCTGAAGTCCACCCTGAGAGGTGAGCCACAAATCAGTGACCTGATATCAGTGGCAATCTGATCACGGACGTGTTTCCCGGTTTGTATTCATGCCGCCGGGAATCTCCTCGTGATCAAATCTCCCACTGCTGGACTTTTTCTCCGGTGGGTGAGACCATCCCCGCATGCAATGGTTCCCCCGGCTTTCGTCTTTCATTGCGGCGTTGGTCTCCGGATTTCTCGCATATTGTTCCATTCACGTTCTGACCGGTGCCGAGTTCATCGAAACGGAGTATCAGGGGCGTCCGCACTGGATGGTGCGAACCTCGTCCGCCACTTGGTTTTTCGATATCCGTGCCGGCGGGATTTCCCGACTCATTGATACTGATGGTCGCGACTGGATAAATTTCGGCAGCAATCCACTCAGTGAGTATCCCGCTTCAGCAGCGGCCGGTTATCGGGGCATGCCCAATCTGGTCTTTACCGGCCCCGACAAAGGTGCCGGGCATCCGGGTTTCGACCGGTGTCATTCCGATATTTCCGATGGAAACACCATCCGTTCGGTATCGGCCTCCGGCAGATGGGCCTGGTCATGGACCTTTCACGACGACCATGCGGTATTCACGATGGAGAAGAGTGATCCCATGCATCCGTGGTGGTTTCTCTACGAGGGCCCTGTTGCCGGCCGGTTCATGCCTTC
>JAUIAG010000296.1 GCA_030425355.1 Verrucomicrobiia bacterium | reverse complement strand
GTGGCTTTGCAATTATCCGAACACAAAAAAGCATGGACCGCAGGCCCATGCTGAACAGAGGGTTGATGGACCTCTGAAAATTTTTATCGGGACAGCTCTTTGCGGATCCGTGCTTCCTCGGCAGCGGAGAGACCGCCCTGAGCCTTCAGCCGGGCGAGACTTTTCTGGCTCTCCCGCATGGCCTGGTCGATGTAGGGCTTCTGATCAGCGGTGATATACTGATTCCGCCGGACATTGTTAAGCACGCCCATTGCCTGATCGTATTTTTCCTGGCGCATGTAGTTGGAAGCTTCCTTGACCTGCTCCTGGAGTTCCTTGCGGGCCTGAGGCGGAGGAGCGGGACGATCCGGAGTGGCTTCCGGAGCGGGAGCATCAAAGACTGTTTCCAACTGATCGATGGTCTGTTCCATGCTGACTTGGTCCTTATTTCCGCAGCTGACCAGCACCATCGCACCGGCGCAGAGGGCCAGCATAAATGTCTTAGTTTTCATAGCAATCAATAGGTAATAGGTATGTGAGTTGATTCTTTTATAGCAAAATGACCCGCAGAAGTCCACGGGCCATTTCGGTGAAATGAAAAGATTGAGGCCTTTCAACGCTGGCGGTTGCGGGGAACGCCCGGAACACACCATGCGGGGCTGTAGGTGTTCGGTGGCCAGGTCGCAGCCATCTTGACCCAGTCAGTGTATTTGACGAACTGGACACTGCTGTCAAGGCGGCCGGTGTTCATACCTTGGGAGTGACGGAGGGTGACGCCTTCGTCCGGTGAGCTGGAGCCGTCGTTGAAGTCGAAAGGAGTATCTTCATCCCCCTGCCAGAAGATGACCGCGTCGGGACGGAACTGGCTGGCCTTGAAGGTCGCGGCTGCGTTGCCGTTGACTCCCCGGCCATAAAATCTTACCGCGCCGTTCATGATGTATGAGGACATCTCCTGGTCACGCGCCTGCACCATGAAATGGTCCACAGGATAATCCATCGGATCGCGGAAAATGCGCTCGTTCGGTGCGTAAGGGAAGAAATGACCACTTTGAACCGGGTTCACACGGCGGCCGTTCACGAGGATCTGCTGGGTAATGTTCGGAGCACGGTCCTGGGTGTCAGGCCTTGCAATGGCCGGATCATAAAGCCATCCCTTGTAGGTCCATCCCCAGTTGGGAGGAGCAAAGTGATCGTCGTTGTCCCCGTTATAAAGGGCGTTGGCCAGAAGTATCTGCTTGAAGTTGTTGGCAGACTGAACACGCTTGGCTTTCGCCTTCGCGCTGCTCAGTGCCGGCAGGAGCATGCTTGCCAGAACCGCGATGATCGCAATGACCACCAGCAATTCAATCAGGGTAAATGCCAGAATCTTTTTCTTGTTTTTCATGCCAGTGACTGGGTTTCCATTAGGTTTATTCAAATATCGGCTCCAAGGCAACTGTGTTTTTCTGTGCCCGCTTGTGCAAATCCATCAGGCCGAGGCACCCGGATCGTCCCCGCCCCCGCCCTGCATAAACCGACCAAGCCGCGGGTCATGGCCATGTTTTCTCATCAGCGCACGGAGCTGATGGTAAGTCAACCGAAGCGCTTCCGCCGCCCCCTTTCTGTTTCCGCCACTCTGCTCCAGGGCCTCAGCCAGCAACCGCTTCTCCAGCTCTTCCACCTTTTCGCGAAATCCGGAATGCCCGCGCAGCCATTCCGATTCACCCGCTTCCATCGACTTGTCAGGAGAAGTTTCCGCTCCATTCCGCCCGGGTGCCGGCCAGCGCCTTCTGAGCGGAGTGAAGTCCAGCCCCGCCGCCAGGTTCGATGGTGAGCGCGCCACAGCCCGCTCCACCACGTTTTTCAGCTCCCGGACATTCCCCGGCCATGCATAGGACCGAAGCCCGCGCACCATCGCATCATCCAGCATTGGCGGATCCTCCATCTTCAACTCGACCGACATGCGCCGGATAAAATGCCCTGCCAGCAGTTCAACATCCGCACCCCGTTCTCTCAGCGGCGGCACTTCCAGAGCCTCAAATCCCAGCCGGTCGAGCAGGTCCGCCTTGAACTTCCCCTCCCCGACCATCGATTCAAGGTCCGCATGCGTCGCCCCAATCACCCGAACATCCACCTGAACCTCCTCAACCCCGCCGACGCGGAAAAACACCCCGTATTCCAGAACCCTCAGAATTTTCTCCTGAACGCTCAACGGCAACAGCCCAATCTCGTCCAGAAACAGCGTCCCGCCATCCGCCGCTTCAAAACGCCCGGGCCGCTGACGCGCCGCACCGGTGAATGCCCCAGCCTCATATCCAAATAACTCGGTCTCCACCAGTGATTCTGTGATCGATCCGCAGTTCATGGTCAGAAATGCCCCTCCCCAGCGCTCGGACAGAAAATGCAGCCGGCTCGCCACCAGCTCCTTCCCGGTACCCCGCTCACCCAACACCAGCACCGGACGGTCAATTCCCGCCACACGGTTCACCTCACCCAACAAATCCAGTATCACTTCAGACTCACCAAGTATCTCCGGCGCCTTCTTCATAATAAAGCACCCTAACTGCCCAACCACATAACTTTCAAGCCAAATCAAGGTTACAAATTAACCATTTGAGAGCTTACAAACCTGAAAATGGGGAGAAAATGTGTAATTCAAGCCTGGATCCACAGAAATCCGGACCTGGCACGTTGTGAGCTAAAGCAGATGGTGTGTGAGTGAGTGTCGGTCATGGATTTGATGACCGGGTATATCCGATCCGGACTATCCGGGCCCTCACAGAAATTTAGAAACACACGACAAACTTTACTGATTACAAAAGGAAAGGAAGAAATTATGGGAATATTCAGTCGTTTCAAGGACATCGTCAGCTCCAATCTCAACGCGATGCTGGACAAGGCAGAGGATCCGGAAAAAATGATCAAGCTGATGATCAACGAGATGGAGGAGACACTGGTGGAGATCAAGGCATCCTGTGCGGGTGCGATGGCGGACCAGAAGAAAGTTGAAAAGCTTCTGGGAGCTGCCCGAACCCGCGCGGAGGACTGGAAAGCCAAGGCTGAACTGGCGATCGACAAGGGCCGTGAGGACCTCGCCCGTGAGGCTCTTGTTGAGAAAAACCGTCTGGTTGAGGCAGTGGAAAACTTCGACAGGGAACTGTCTGAACTGGACCAGGTGGTGGCACGCTATCGCGAGGACATGTCGGTTCTGGAGGAAAAGCTGGATGCGGCACGCAAGAAGCACCGCGTGCTGGTTCAGCGGCAGATCCAGGCGGTCAAGAGCCAGAAGACCAGTCAGGCGGCCCGCCGCAGCGACAGCCTTGAGGCGGTTTCCCGCTTTGACCGCATGGAGAGCCGCATTGAAAGGATGGAGGCTGAAGCGGAGCTGGATCGCGCCTCACGGTCAAAATCACCCACCCTCGACGATCAGTTCCACTCACTTATCCACGATGAAAAGATCGAGAAGGAACTTCAGGATCTGAAGAGTCGCAAACAACAGTGATCGGATCGGGAATGAAGGACAGTATCGCCATGCCGGCACGCCACTCAGGAGATAGTCACAACCCAACAGGATGTCCCATCCATACCACCAACCACTTATTATGATGCATTCACCGGAGCCAGCCTTCTTTATGACAATTCTGGCAATGATGCTTCTTGCCGGTCTGGTCACACTGATCCTGGTGCTGGTTGCACTGGCGGTCAGGGCCTTCTACAAGAGGAAAAATGACCTGCCCGCTCAGGACCAGATCCAGGTTATTCAGGAATTGCACCGGCTGGCACAAAGGCTCGAAAAGCGCGTCGATTCACTGGAGACGATCCTCTATGAGTCCTCAAGGCGTAAAAGCCGCGAAGACGACGAGAAGTCACTCTGACCGTGGACCGGATATCATCCCCAAACGGTGACAGATAGGATTTCACGACACGAAATTTATTTAATTAATGGAAAGGAATTATAAATAATATGATCACAGACCGTCATTACCGGCCCCTGTACCGCAGCCGAGAAGGCATGATCTTCGGGGTGCTCAAGGGCTTCGCTGAAAAGTTTGATATCTCGCTGTTCTGGCTCAGGGTTCTGGTTATTGTCACCTTTTTCCTGTCCGGCTTTTTCCCGGTCGCCGTGGTTTATATCATCGCGGCCCTGGTGATGAAACCGGCTCCGGCCCTCGCATTCAGCAGCGACGAGGATATCGACTTCTACATGACATACACACACAGCCGGAAGATGGCCCTCAACAAACTCAACCGGCAGTTTCAGGCGCTGGAACAGAGAATCAGGCGCATGGAAGGGCTGGTCACCGACAAGGAATTCAGCTGGGAGCAGAGACTTCGCTCCGGAAATTAAAACTCTTGTCCGCAGGGATGAATTTCCACACGAATTGACTCCCGCCGGACACAACCTTCACTTCATCAGGATTCACACGGCCCTGCCTGTCGCAGGGCCTTTCTTTTTTATTCCATGATTCCGGCAATTTCACACACACCGTGGAATTCCAGCCTCCGCCACACTCAATGAATATCAGTATTTTTTCCGCTGGAACGAAGGGAGGATACCGAGTTCCCCGCGGTATTTAGCGACGGTGCGCCGGGCCAGCTTGATGTCGCGGCCGTCAAGGATCTTGACGATGGCATCATCGGAAAGCGGCTTGGAAGGGTCTTCATTTTTGACCAGGTCGTTGATGATATCCTTGACGTAAATATTGGAAATATTGTCGTCGTCACCCTTCTGAATTCCGGAGGAGAAGAAAAACCGCATTTCGATGACACCTCTGGGTGTCTGCATGTATTTCCCATTCACGGCGCGGCTGACGGTTGTCTCGTGAACACCGACGACCTCGGCGATCTGGGCCATGGTCATCGGTTTGAGGTGACTGAGTCCGCGGTCAAAGAATTCACGCTGCCTTTTGACAATTTCACGGGCAATTTTGAGGATGGTATCCTGACGCTGCTGGATGCTCTTGATGAAATTCGAGCCGGATGAAATTTTCTCGGAGAGGTATTTCCGGTCCTCGGGGGTCAGATTGCCCCGGGCAATGAGGTCTTTGTATTCGTTATTGATGCGGAGCTGGGGCAGATGGTCCTTGTTGGTGGAAACGGCGTAGTCATCGGTCTTTTCATCATATTCGACAAAGACTTCCGGGGTGACCACCTGGTGATTCACCGAGGCGTAATTTCTTCCGGGGTTGTATTCCAGATTGGCGATATTGGAAGCCGCCAGTTGAATCTCCTGAACACTCACTCCGAGCGCCCGTGCCATGTCGGGGAATTTTCTCCGTGCAAGGGCCTCGAGATGGCGGTCGACAATGCGATACTCGAGAGAGCCGACCTTTTTGTGGCGGTGCAGCTGGATAAGCAGGCATTCTCGAAGGTCCCGGGCGCCCACTCCGGGAGGGTCGAACGACTGAATCACATCCAGGCACTCCTCCACATCCTCCCAGTCGTAGTCATTGGTAACGGCGATCTCCTCGACTGTTGCCGTGAGATATCCGGCGTCGGAAATGTATCCGATCACCGTTTCGGCAATCGGCAGAAGCCGTGCCGAAATCTCACTGAGCCTGAGCTGCTCCAGAAGGTCGTCCTGCAGCGACAGCTCACCGACCAGCGAATCGAGCATGAACTGCCTCTTCTCGTCCTCGTCACTTCCCGAGGAGACCCTCAGAGGAACGTTGGTCGAACTCAGGTGATCACGGAATTCCTCGTTGATCTCCGCAAATCTCTCAATGACCGCCTGAAAATCATCGACGACCTCGCCATCACGGGATTCGGTGGTGGGATCAACCCGTGTGTCTCCCGGCGGTTCAGCAGCATCCAGACGGTCGCGAATCTCGTCCATCTCCCGCTGGTCAACCGGCTTGGATTCTTCAAGCAGCGGATTCTGCTCCAGTTCCTTCTCGATCAGCACATCCAACTCCTGACTGGTCGCCTGCAGAAGCGCCAGCGACTGCTGCATCTGGGGAGACAGCTTGAGCTGGGTACTCAGGTTTGCCGATAGTGACAGGGACTGCGCCATAGAATTCTCGAGTCAGTTCGCTGAAGTTTTACCTTCCAGCTTCATTCTCGGCATAGAATCTGCTTCCGAAAAGCAAATTCTTTCATTTATCCACAAAAAATAACCATATTCCCCCTCAGCTGTGGGAGGATGACAGATGGGGGTTCACCCCTGATGGGATCAGGTGCCCGGCGGATCGGTCGCGGGAGTCAGGATTCTGAGAGGTTCATACCTGCCAGGTCGGCGTTCACGTCATCAATGAGGAATTCATCAGGATGAAATTCTGGTCCAAGCCAATCGATGATTTCG
>JAUIAG010000295.1 GCA_030425355.1 Verrucomicrobiia bacterium | reverse complement strand
TGTGACGGGTGACAGTGATCTGCTGAAACCCCGTCACTCTCGGAAAATCATGGAGAATGGCCCTTTCCTCTGAACAGCCGCACATAGGGTATCAGTTCAGCTTTCAGGAGAAAGTACGCCTCCGCCTCCATTTCCGGGGCACCACAGACGTTGGAGCTCTTCCGGTTCGATCCGGTCTGCCCCTTCGAATGTGACGAACTTGTTCATCATCACCCAATACAGATACAGATACCCGGCGGACAATTGACTCCTGGCAGTTGACACCACGTTGGACCCCTGGCCTCAAACCAGGGGTCTTTTTCGTGGAAAACATCGATCGATGCTGAGACAATAATCCCCATGCAAGGTCTCCTTATTCTCTGTCGGCTTCTTCGAAAACGGGTTTTTCTCCGGTGGGTTCCAGTATCGCGGCCGCTTGTGTCCGGACTGATGGCACTGTTGGTAATTGTGGCGGGTTCGGTGCGAGCAGCGGATGACGGGCCCAAAACAGTGGCTGTTGACGGCTTTAAGATTCTGGCACAACCCGAATTGTTCAGTCCCCTGACCGAACCGCCCTGTTCCTACTGTGTCGACCAGAATACCAAGGGGCTGGTGAAGCCGGATGACCGGGTGCTGGCATGGATTCGGGGAGCACACAATGGCGGTGCCTTTCCGTTAAGGCATTTCATTTCCGGCCCGCGGGTGGTCAATGATACATACGGGCTGTTCTTTTATGATCCGGACGGTGGGTATGTCACTTCTTTCAAAAAGGATTATGGTTACAGTTTTTACGGATGGCGTGGCGGCGTGATGGTTGTCAAGGGGCCGGATGAAACCCTCTGGTCAGCGCTCAGTGGCCGTGCCATCAGCGGCCCCGGAAAGGGACACAAGCTCGAGCGGGTTCCCAGCTTTCTCACCACATGGAACCACTGGCTGATGCTCCATCCGGAATCGACTGCCTACGATCTCTTCGACGGACAGCGTTACCAGACCGTCGCTCTGCCAGATTCCATCTCCCCACAGGCCCTCCAGTCGATCGGAGAAGTGGACAGCAGACTGGACCGTTTCGCCCCCATTATCGGAGTGGAGACTGAGTCACACCAACTGGCCTTTCCTCTGGATGAGTCCATGGAACGTGCCTGCTACCAGGCCGGCGTCGGCGGTCAGTCGGTTGCTGCTTTCTGGTATGGCCCAACTCGGTCAGCGGTCGCCTTCAATGCCAGCCTCGATGGAAGACTGCTGCACTTTTATGCCGACTCTATTTCCCCCCGAACAGCTCCTTTCAAGGACCGTGAAACCGGTTCGCGCTGGACCCTTGCCGGTCGGGCCGTCGACGGACCCCTCAGGGGCAGGGAACTGACATGGATGCCATCTGTCCATTGCCGGTGGTTCGCATGGAGTCTTGAATACCCCGAAACCACTGTTTTCTCTGCAGATGAAGATAAGTAGAAATCTGCCGGGAATCTGTGCCTTCCCCGCCGTTTTCTCGGGAAGACTCTCCCCGGCCATCTCATGGGCTGTTCCATGCGTGTTGATCGGGCTGCTTCTTCTGATCAGCGGATGCGGCGGGGAACAGGGCGGCTCCGGTTCCGCGGTCAATAATGAACCGCCATCTTCACAAAATGATGTCGAACCAACGGATGCCGGCATCGACGGATTCCGGGGACTGCTCGTCGACGCTTCGATGGTCACACCAACAGCTGTTGCCGAATGGGCGGATTCCGGTTATTCCGTTGCCCTCTGGGTGAGCGAGGCCGGCGAGGCGGAAATCTCAGCCGCCAGATCACTCACCGAATCTCTCGGATCGGTGGACTACTTTTTCGAAATAGCCCGATGCCCGCCCATGGCGGATGCGCATCCCGAATGGATGGCAAGCATCCAGGGGCATCCGGAGTGGATGCGCTTCTATCCCGGTTTCAACAGCCCTTCGGAAACGGAAGTCGTGAAAGTCTACCCATGGGTGCCGGTGTTTTATCGTGAAGCATTCGATGCCCATGTCCTCCGAATCCGGACTGCTCTGAAGAAGCTTCCCGAACCGGCAAGAGTCTGGCTTCACGATCTTCAGGGTGCTCCGTCGGCCTGCGGCTGTGGCCATTCGCTCTGCCGCTGGACCGCAGATTACGGCCCGAAGAAGACGGCGACCCCATTGGGCGATGAAGCCGCAGCGTTGTTTACAACCGCCGTGGCTACCATGGTTCCCGATTCCGAGGTCATTCCCATCATGGCCGGCGAATGTGAGGAACTGGACAAGGACGGACCCTGTGCCGGAGTCGGCTGCTTCAAGGGCATCTGCTGGAAAGCCTTCGCTCAACAGATGGATCCACTCGCAGAGGCCGCACCCGTGATCGGCGCCTCATGCCTTTTTCGTGAGCATGACCGGGATCTGCCGCGCTATGGAGAGTCCGGCAGCTGGCCCGCCTTCTCCATTCGTTCATTCGAGGACATGCCTCCCGCACGCGGTGGCAAAGCTGTGCCCCCGCAGAGGATTATTGCCCTTATCCAGGGTTGGGATGTCTCTCCCGAAGAAATCGCCCGTCAGCAGTCATCCGTCGCCGAATCCGGCGCTGCAGGCTACCTGCTGTCGCGGGTCCGAATCGACCAGTCATGGGAACCGAAAACGATCCGCATGCCCTGAATGCTTTATCCTGTATCCTGTGAAGTCCTTCAAACAGTTCCTGCTTCGCAATCCACTGGCTGGTCTTCGAACCAGTCCCTTTCGGGTTCCTCTGGTTTCGTGGGTTCCACTGATTGTCTATACCCTGATAGCCCTCCCGGCCGGTTTTCTGGGAGGCCTTTTCACTCCTCAGCTCATCAATGCGCCCATGCCGCTGATGGCAGCTCTTCCCGTCACGCTTTTCATATTTCCATCCCTGCTGGAAGAGCTGGTTTTCCGTGGTCTTCTTATTCCAAGGGATGTCCTCAAACTCGGGTTTCCAAGTGCCTTCAGGGCGGTCCTCCTCAGCACGGCCCTCTTCGTTGCCTGGCATCCGATCGGTGCCCTGACTGTCAATCCAGCTTCCCGCGAGTTCTTCCTTGATCCGCTTTTCCTGATAATCACCGCCGCTCTTGGTCTCGCCTGCGGGTTCGGCTATGTGTTGTCCGGCTCACTTTGGGTTCCGGTGATCTTCCACTGGCTCACAGTGCTGATCTGGGTCTTTCTGCTTGGGGGACGGAACATGGTTCTCGACTGACTTCAGTCCAGTCCCTCTCAGCCGGCGGAAGCCACCGGGGCTGAATTTGATTTCATTTTTTCCGCCTCACCCCTTAACCTCTCCGGATACATGGCACAAAAGAATCTCGAGGAATCAGAAGCATCCGTTACGACAGGGAAACCGGGACGATTTCAGCTCAGCATCCTGAACTGGATCCTGCTGGGGCTGGCCATTGTCCTCCAGGCTGTCCTGCTGCTCGCCGGTTCCAGGGGACATTTTTCGGACTTCATCCTCAAGGCCATGGTGGTCAATATCGGCACTCTTGTCGTGGTGCCTCTGGTCCTTTCCTACCTTGCATGGATCTTCTCCGGGGAAAAAAAGATCATTGGCAGCGTGGTTTTCGTTCTCGCCATCCTCGGAACAAGCGCGTGGATGACCAGTCAGCATATTTCCGTCACCCGCAATCTCGGCCCGATTCTCGATTACTCCAGAAAGCAGCTGGAGCTCCGCAGAGAGTATGAAAATGATGACCGGAGCCCCGAGTCCCGCTCGGCACTCATCCAGCAGATGCAGGCCCTCAAACTGGATCTTTTCAATCAACTCGCCCGGAAATCAGAGGGCCCCGTCGGGGAGTTCTATGGCGGATTCAGCGATCTGCTCAACCGCCACTCCAAACTGCGCTCACAGTTCGAGGAACTGGAAGCCCGCATCTTTGACGAGAATTTCATCGATTATGTCGCGTTGACCAATAACTCGGCTGCCGCAAATCTCATTCAGGAAGTGGACCAGTTCATGGATGTGTCCAGATCGCTTCAGGCCATCCCTGACGAGTCGGGAAAACTTGTGAGTGATCTCAAGGCATCCAGCTCATCACTGGGTCCAGTCGAGTCCACCATCGTTGACAAGGAGCTCGAGTTCTCCATCGCTCCCCTCAAGGCTATGGATGGATTCTACAAGGCGTGTCTGGATTTCGGAGCGAGCCTCAAGAGCCTGATCGAATGGCTCAGGGACAATCCCGGGGCATGGACCTATGATTCCGGGGAGCAGAAGATGACACTCAGCACCCCGACCGCGCAGGAGGAATTCACCCGTCAGGTGATGAAGGCCGAGATGGCCGCCAATCAACTCAATACCGTGGCGTCTTCAATACAGGCACCAGCCGGATCCGTTGAAAACGAGCCGTCCCCATGAAGATCGCCAGAATCATTCCTCTCATCTTCGGCGGAGTCGGTGTGATTATTCTCGCCTTCGGTATCCGCTCACTCAAGGAAGCGAGGATAAGTGCCCAGTGGCCGGCCACCGACGGGCGGATCATTTCTTCCCGGGTGGAGCGTCATGTCAGCCGGTCCAGCAGTTCCGGCAACACATCGGTGACCTATGGTGCGGACATCACATATGATTATGTCGTTGATGGACACACCTATGAAGGGAGCCGCGTTGCCGTTGGTGACATACGCACCAGTAACCGAAGCAGAGCCGAACGCATAGTTGAACGATACGCCGCCGGCACTCCTGTCGAGGTCTTCTACAATCCCGACGACCCATCACGGGCGGTGCTCGAAGCCGGGCTCCAGTCACAGGCTTTCCTGCTGCCCGGCCTGGGTTCCGCATTTATCCTGTTCTCCATCATCTTCCTCGTTCTCTCCGCCCGCGGACCGCGATCCAAATCCGGTTGAGGTGCCCGCCGAACCGTCCGGTAATCCATGGGTGCATTTTTCCCTGCAATACCGTACACTGCCATCATGATCCGATCGCCCTTCAGATATCTGTCGGGGTCCGTGTGCCGACTCATGGTCCTTCCGGTCATTCTCCTGGTCGTATACGGATTCGTCCCGGCCCGTGCCACGCCTGACTTCAACCGCGATATCCGTCCAATCCTTTCGGAAAACTGTTTTCACTGCCACGGACCGGATGACGCATCCCGCAAGGCAGACATCCGCCTCGATACCGAAGAGGGAGCGCGTGCGATTGGCAAAAATGGTGCCCCCGTCCACCCCGACCCGGCATCCCCTGAAGCCGGTCTGATCTGGAGACGCATCCATGCGTCCGATCCGGATGATCTCATGCCACCTCCACAATCAAAGCGCTCACTGACATCGGCACAGATAGTTCTTCTCGAGGAGTGGCTGCGTGACGGCGCGCCATACCAGAGTCACTGGGTATTTGAGGCACCTGTCAGACCAGCTGTGCCGGCCGTTCCGCCCGAGGCAGACGTGGTCAACCCTGTCGACGCCTTCACCTGGCGGCAGCTCAACAGACTCGGCCTCGATTTCAGCCCGCCGGCCGGTCCGGAAACCATGGTGCGGCGCCTGCACCTCGACCTCACCGGACTCCCCCCGACACCGGACGAAGTGACAGAGTTCGTCACTGGAATGAACGAGGGAATACCCGGCTTTTATGAGTCGTGGGTCGACCGGCTTCTGCGATCCACTGCATTCGGAGAACACTGGGCACGCCCGTGGCTGGACCTCGCACGCTATGCCGACTCGAACGGATTCCAGGCCGACCAGCTCCGTGATTCATGGGCTTTCAGGGACTGGGTCATACAGGCCATCAATCAAAACATGCCCTTTGATCAGTTCACCATCGAGCAGCTGGCTGGAGATCTCCTTCCGGATCCTTCCCTCGACCAGCTTGTCGCCACAGGATTTCATCGGACTGTCACCTGTAATGTGGAGGCAGGCGTCCATCCCGAGGAGAACCGGGTCAATCAGGTCTTCGACAGAGTCAATACCACAGCCACTGTCTGGCTCGGAGTCACCCTCGAATGTGCCCAGTGCCATAACCACAAATACGACCCGTTCTCCATGAAGGACTACTACTCCATGTTTGCCTTCTTCAACAACACCCCGCTTGAAGTGGAACTGCCTTCCAGTGAGAGCGACGTCCAGCACAACTTCATCGGCCCGTTCATTGATCTGCCACTTTCTGATTCATTGAAAAATCGCAGGGAAACCATCAGTGCCCGCATCCATTCACTGCAGCAGCTCAAGGCCGCCAGTGGCCATGATTCAATCCCTGAAACCGACCATGAGATTGCCGGACTTGAAAAGGAACTCGCATCGATTCAACCGGCCCGCACCCTCGTCATGCAGGAACTCCCCGTTCAAAGGGACACCCGGATATTACGGCGTGGCAATT
>JAUIAG010000294.1 GCA_030425355.1 Verrucomicrobiia bacterium | reverse complement strand
CATTGACAACAGGTCCATCACCGAACTCACCGAGGACGACTTCCTGGTCAAGGCGACTTATGGCGAATACATCGGCGACCCGCTCACCGTGCGCATAGTCCAGGATTACCGTCAGGATCCGGTTCCATTCCGAAGTGTCTCCGAGCGCTTCGGGGTCGTGACCTCCACCGCTCTGGAAACGATGCAGAGCTGGGTTGTGGATTCGTTTGTCGGATTCGGTGCTCTGGCTCACCACATCGCCTCCGATCCATCCGCCGTGTTCCGTGCCATGGGCGCGTGCGCACAGGGAATCTATTACTCAGCCGAACACGCTCACACCACCTGGAAAAACATGACCGCGGAGGAGAAGAAAGAGCTTGTCGCAGCGGTCTTCGAAGAGGTCCAGGCCAGGCAGGAGCTCTTCTTCCTGACCGGTTCACCCATCAGCGCTGAGGAGCAGCATGCCGCGCTGGAGGCCACCCGTCAGGCTACCTACTTCCTGTTTTCGGATATAGAAAAAGCCTATGCCTCCAATGACCCTCTTGAAATCACCCGGGTCTGGACCCGTGTCGGCTCGAATGTGCTGCTCGAGGCCGCCACCGGATTCCTGCCCACTCCGAAATTTGGAAAATACACCACCCTGGCCGATGCCCGGAAACTGGCGAAGAATGCCGATGCCGCGAAGTTCTCCACTCAGGCGGAAAAATACCTGCGGGTGCTGAAGGGACCGATGTCATTTTTTCAGGCACGCACCTACTGGGGAATCGGCGGCAGGGAGCTGTCGAATGTCCAGAGTGTCCTCAAGCGGCTCGGCATGAAGGGATTTGCGCGCGAGCGGAACCCGCGGTCCATCCAGTTGATTGAAAGCCTTAAGGAGGCGATCTGGAAACCTGAAAAGATGAAGCCCAAGGGGATTTCTGAAATCGACCGGCTGCTGCTCGGCGAGGAGCGATACGCGAGAATTCAAAGCCGCCTCCGCAGTGTCAACGACTCTTCGCAGACTCTGGATCCGGACGGCATCACCGCCATCTTCAAACCGGAACCGGAGAACGTGATCCGCCAACGCCTGGCCGGACAACCCGACCATATAGTCGAAAGCGTCATCGAACGGGCACGGCTGCGTGAATCGGAATTCACGGAATACAACGCCAAGTTCAAGGAATGGTACCAGGACGGCATGGAGGTGGATTTCAACTACACCGGCAATGGTGCCACAATTCCCGCGGGAACGCCCAAAGGTGCCAGGCGCCGCTTTGAATACAGTGACATCGGGGATGAAGACCTCCCGGTGCTGATTCCGAAAATGGCCGATGAAGCCGGAAACCTGAAATACATTTCCGGGGATGTCGACTGGATCCACTTCTCATGGCTGGACGGAACGCCGCTGTCACCGGAAGATGCGGCCAGACTTTACACGATCCTGAGCCGCTGCTGCGGGCTGCAGCATGGTGAAACACTCTCATGGATCAAAAACGGCCAGACCGTCTTTAAGAACAAGATCAGTCAGCTGGCGGAATACTCGGTCGGTGAAGCGGGCAAGGCGCTTCTGGAAGTGACCGGCGATTCCCTTCGGGCAGTCCGTATCGATCCGAGGAAAACTATGTTTGCCCCCGATGGGCGCAGCCACCTGATCTTTTTTGATGAAGGCACGAAGGTCATGCGACAACTGAGGAATTCCGCACAGGTGGAAAATCTCCGCCGGACGGTCTTCAACGCTTTTTCACGGGCGAACCTGGTCCACCTTCCGCGACTGTGGAGATACAGCGGGGAGGATGAGCCGGCGGATGTCAGCGGGTGGAGCATTCAGAATTCCCGCAATGCGGAGATGCCCGGCAGGCCGCCTACAGCACGCTTGAGCGGTTTGATGGTGAAGAATGGCGGCCGTTCAATCCCGGGAACCCGGGCACGACATCCCATCAGTCTCCGGGCAGGCGGACCAGCACAGATGAGCCGCCGGTCCGCAGCAATTCATTGTCAGTGGCGATCAGCCCCTACACGGCTCTCGCGTCCGAGGCATTCGCCGGCGACACTCATCTGGACGTGTTCAATTTCTCTCTCTACACGGAGGAGGAACTCGGACTCACCCTCGTGGACTGGTTTGCTCCCGGCGACCGCATTGTCATAGCACCCGGGCTGCCGTCCCAGGAGATTCGCTTCGTGGCGGAAGGCGGTCTCCTGAGTCTGAACGCTCCACTCGAGTTTGACCATCCCGACGGGACATACATCGCCGTCGTGCCGGAGGGTATGGAGCTCGTTGAAAAGGACTACGAAGTGCCTCTGTCCGTCCAACTGATCGAGGACACCCCGGAAGGGATGATTATTGATCTCACATGGGAAACGACGGGCAACAGGAGTTATTTCGTCGAGCGCTCCTCCACGCTAAAGCCCGAAGACTGGGAGCCGGTAACCGAAGCGGTGGATTCCAATGGCTACGTGTCCGTTCTCCGGATCCGGCTTGCCCCGGAAGATCAAAGCTATTTTTACCGGGTGCGCTTTGTGACAGGCTCTGATTGAGCGGTCCGGTCGGGAGGTATTGAATGGCGACCAACTACCTGATGCTTATGGAATTTGCACGAAACGGATGATCACCGGGATTGAAGAGTATTTCCTCAAGGGATGCGGCCGCTGTGAGCGGTTTGGAACTTCCGACTGTTCGACCCGGCAATGGAGCAGTGGGCTGGCAGAACTCCGGCAGATATGCCTCGACAGGGGACTGGTCGAGACGGTCAAGTGGGGGCATCCGTGTTATATGCATGCCGGTCGCAACATCGTCATAATGGGAGCCCTCCGGAATGACTTCCGACTCAGTTTCTTTAACGCGGCACTGCTGAAGGACCCACATGGCGTTCTGGAAAAAGCGGGGCCGAATACCCGGCAGCCCGACATGATCCGGTTCACCGCAAACAATCAGGTCGCAGCTGTGAAGCCGGTTATAGAATCGTATCTGCTCGAGGCAATGGGCTATGCGGAGTCAGGCATCAAACCCGCAGTACAGAATGTGTCCATTCTCATTCCCGACGAGTTATTGGAAGCGCTGGAATCCGATCCGGAGCTTTCCAAAGCTTTCCACCGCTTGACGCCAGGACGCCGTAAAAGCTATGTGATCCACCTCAACTCGGCAAAAAAGGCAGAAACGCGCATTTCACGCATCAGAAAATTCCGCGAAAGAATTCTCGCCGGGAAAGGAGCAATGGAGAAGTGAACGCGGGGGATAAATGCGGAGCGGAACCGGCTTGAAAAGCTGATGGCCAGCTCCGTGCGGAAAATTCCAACTTCAATGCAGCAAGCTATCCAGGGGCTGGTTCGACAGATCCAGTCGTGCCTAAATCCAACACACAGCAAACAGTGAAAATTCAACTCTATAGGCACGTGAATGAAAACAGAATACTTCCCCTAAATCAGGTTTACACGACCGACTGAAATTAAATTTTTATCCTCCATCCCCCGCACAATGGCTTCGGCCACCTCTGCCTTGAGCCCGGGGCGCTCATCTCTGACCGCCTGAACGACTGAATTCAGTCCCGTCAGCGTGAATCAGGCGGCTCACCGGTCGATCCGGTTCAGCCACAAACCCTTCAAGCCTCACCCTCCCCCGGCAGCACGGGATCTTGACTTACCATGATCGGGATGATTTGATTATTAACGGGATATTTTTATCAGTTTTAATCTCCCGAAGTGCGTTGAATTCGGGGATGGATACACCCGCCGGCATGGATGGCATTGTAGATCACTTCGTTTTCAGGCGCTCCATGCTCATTGATTGAATCATGACATTGTTCATATCCACTGCTCTGCTGATTGTGAGTATATACTGCGCCGTCGGGCTGGTTTTTGGAATCGTTTTCTCCTTTGCGGGCGGAGCCGAAGCCATCGATTCGGGCGCTTCATCCGGTTCCATTGGATTTAAACTGATAATCATTCCCGGCTGCGCCATTTTCTGGCCCTGCCTTCTTCTGCGGTGGATCAGAAAAACTTCTCCACCTGAAGAGTTTTCACAGCACCGTCGCCCGTCGATGAAAGCATAATTTAAAAACATGCAACGCCCTCAACGCATACTGCATCGGAAACTCTGGCTGATCCTCGCACCAGTGATCATTGCAGTTCTTGTCAGTGCTCTGCTGAACCGGCCGGAGTGGCCGGTCATGAAAACTCTCCCGAACGTCGAATTCAACAGTCATCCCGCGAGGTAATCAGGATCATGTCAGTATCTTATAAAGCTGTCGACTGGAACGCCTTCAAGAAACGTTATGACAAAGTGTTGATCTGCGGGCTGGTATTCTTCTTCACGGCCTTTATAACGGCGGGAATCCTGCTGCACCCGAATTTGACCATTGAGATCCTCCTGATGCGCGCCAGCGCCCTTGCCGCAATCCTTTTACTTCATCTGATTCTGGCGATCGGACCGCTGGCAAGAATAAACAGGATGTGGATCCCACTTCTATACAACCGTCGACATCTGGGCGTCACAATGTTCCTCCTCGCCCTCACCCATTCCATGCTGGCCATTCTGACCTACCACGTCGGAGGAGGAGTCCATCCCGTCGTCTCTGTTTTTACAACCGATGCCGGATTTCGCATGAGTTCATTTCCATTTCAGGCATTTGGATTCGCGGCGCTGGTCATTCTTTTCATTATGGCGGCAACCAGTCACGATTTCTGGCTGAAGAACCTCACCGCACCAGTGTGGAAGACGCTGCACATGGGAGTGTATTTTGCATACGCTCTGCTCATTGTTCATGTGGCATTCGGAATTCTGCAGTCGGAGACTTCGCCTGTCTATTCCCTGCTACTGGTTTCAGGCGTCATCGCTGTCAGCGGCCTTCATCTTTTCTCCGGCTGGTCACAGAGGAATCTCGACAATGATGTTTCAGGCAATGAGGAAAACGGGGAATATATCGCAGTATGTCCAGTCAGCGATCTGACCGAGAATGTTCCCCTGGGCGCAAATATCGGAGGTGAAAGGGTCGCAATCCTTCTGTACGACCGGGATAAAGTTTCCTGCGTTTCCGGTGTGTGCCAGCACCAGAATGGCCCCCTGGCTGAGGGACAATTCAAATTCGGCTGTCTCACCTGTCCCTGGCATGGATATCAGTACAAACCTCATGATGGAACCTCGCCGGAACCATTCACAGAGAAAATCCCGACCTTTGATATAAAAATTGTGAATGGTGAGGTCCTTGTCAGGAACAGACCCAATCCACCCGGAACTCCAGTCGAGGCTGCAAGGATCACATTGAACTGAATTCCACATCAAATATGGACAACTCAAACCGGGCACCGGACTTTTTCATTGGATGGGATTCCAACATCCCTTCCTCAGTCAGTTCCTTCACCAGACGCCTGGTTCTGGTCCTGCTGATCGCCACAACCGGGATTGGGCTGATCACGGCGGCATTTCAGCGGACGATTTCTTCAGGGAAGTTCGAATTCGGTAAAGTCAGGGATTTCTCCGGAATCCTGCTGAAGGAGCCGGTTCCAATGTTACTGGCAGACGATGATTCAGAAGGGAAAAATTTATATTATCTCGTCGCCGTCGGCAAACACGGGCTCGAAGGGGAAGTAGCCGGGCAGTATCACCTCAGGCATGTCTCGTTGAAGGGTACATTCATTGGGGATAACCTTGAAGCGATGATTGAAGTTGCCCGCGACAGTATCTCGGTGACCGGGCCTGCTCTATCCAACCCACTGGAAAAGTCGGAAGTTGTTCCAACTCAGATCACCGGAGAAATTGTTGACTCGAAATGCCATCTTGGCGTCATGAACCCTGGACGATTCAAGCCCCACCGTGCCTGTGCTATCCAGTGTATTTCCGGTGGAATTCCGCCCATTCTGGTGGCCCGCACTGAAGACGGTCAATTAGCCCACTACCTGCTGGTCGGAGAGGACGGATCGGCAATTAATACGGCAGTGATTGATTACATTGCTGAACCGGTCAGGGTTTCCGGAGCACTGCAGGTGATCGGAAATCGGAGAGTGCTGTATGTTGCGCCCAACAGCATTGAAAGACTCTGACGCAGACAATCCGGAATATATCACTTCCTATCAGCTGGCGGCCGCCGGTTCCTCCCGTTAGCCGCGCCCTGCGTCCAAGGGATGTCAGTCGCAGACTTCCCGTTATCCCCCTGAACCGGAGCGGCAATAAGGGGGTCTGTCCCGGATAAAGGCACTTTTGGCTGCCATTCTGGCTCTTCTGCGTTTGGTGTGGGAAGGCCGCGATTTTACTGGGAATGTCCCGGAGTCACATTCCAGTCCAGAACCAAGCCGGCATAACTCCGCTTCGCTTCGGCCCTTCGGGCACTT
>JAUIAG010000293.1 GCA_030425355.1 Verrucomicrobiia bacterium | reverse complement strand
CTATAATTACTTCAACAGACTGCTTCCGGAACTGTGGAAAGAATTCAAGAAGGAACGGGGACTGCGCTCAGACAAAAACCGCCGGGAATACTACTACGGCGTGATGACGGGCTTTTCCGAAAAACTGGCCGAGCAGAAGGCCTATCTCGCCAATGAGAAGGCCCTGGTCTGGAAAGGAGACAGGAAACTCCGGGAGTTTTTCCGACAGCTGCACCCGTTCACCAGCAGCCGCAGTTCGTCGTCGGCCACCGTCGGGCAGGCGTTTCTGGACGGCCGCGAAACGGGAAAATCAGTCGTCCTGAATAAACCCATCCAGGGCGACCATGGCAACCGCGGAAGACTGCTCAACTGAGCCTTCTGCGGTGATGTGATAATAAAGTAAAGCGGATCAGTTACCGTCGAGGATGCGGCCGAGACCGCCAAGCACACTGCCTTCTCCCTGACTGCGTCCGCCGGCAGAAGGCGCATTGGCGAGGATCCGGTCTGCCAGACGACTGAAGGGCAGACTCTGAAGCCAGACCCGTCCCGACCCACGCAGCGTGGCCAGGAAAAGGCCTTCACCGCCGAAGAACATCGATTTGAGATTACCGGCTCTCTGAATATCGTAGTCGATCCCCTCGGTGAATCCCACCAGGCAGCCGGTATCGACCATCAGCTTCTCCCCGTTAAGATCGCGTTGAATGACCGTGCCCCCGGCGTGAACAAAGGCAAGACCGTTCCCCTCCAGTTTCTGAAGGATAAATCCTTCACCGCCAAAAAGCCCGGCACCGAATTTCCGGTTGAAGGTGATGGTGACCCTGGTGCCGTATGCAGCACAGAGAAAGGCATCCTTCTGGCAGATCAGCCGGCCACCAATTTCCGAGAGATCCAGTGGAATGATCCGGCCGGGATACGGTGCCGCAAAGGCGACCCTTTTCTTTCCACTGCCCTGATTGGTGAAGTGAGTCATGAAAAGTGACTCCCCGGTCAGCATCCGCTTGCCCGCACCGAATACCTTTCCAAGCAGGCCCTTGTCCATTTCAGTGCCATCCCCCATGCGGGCCTGAAAATCGATGCCGTCCTCCATGTAGTTCATGGCACCGGCTTCTGCTATGACGGTCTCTCCCGGATCCAGTTCAACCTCGACGAGCTGCATGTCGTCCCCGAAAATTTCATATTCCACTGCGTGACTGTTCATGACCTGCCTACCATAAACCTGAATCATCCATGAATCAGGTATAATCTGAACCGGGATTTACAGTCCGCCGCTTCGGCATTTGTTCCTTGATCGGCCGGTCGAATACTCCAATACTGTGCCCCCTGATTTCAAAAAGGGCCGAAGTGGCGGAATTGGCAGACGCAGGAGACTTAAAATCTCCCGGAGGGTGACCTCCTTACGGGTTCGATTCCCGTCTTCGGCACCATTTCAAAGATCCCTGCCCTCCCGAAAGAGCCTCTCCCGTCCCCTGCCCTGCGCTCCCTCATTCCACACCGGCACCGGCAGTCCGTCCGCTCCCCCGAATCCCCGGAGTCAGATATCCAGAAATTTGTAAATATTGAACCTGATATATACAGAAAGCGGATGAAAATTAATTTGCTTTGGTGAGCGAAAATCCCAACGATAATGAAATCCTCCCCTGCGAGTCCGGACGGCAGCCGCTGTCCTGTGCCGGAGTGACAAGAGTGAAGATGTAAATGAATGAAAGGACGGATTGAAGTGTCCGGAATGAAGT
This sequence comes from Verrucomicrobiia bacterium, assembly GCA_030425355.1. Classification (GTDB taxonomy): domain Bacteria; phylum Verrucomicrobiota; class Verrucomicrobiia; order Limisphaerales; family JAJOIW01; genus JAJOIW01. The sequence continues at coordinate 4,596 of JAUIAG010000293.1, read as the reverse complement.
CAGGCGTTGTTCAGGTAATGGTGTTGGTGTCGGTTTTTTCTATCGGCCGGACAATACCCGTGAATGCTGCAGTGAATGTTGCCGTGGGACAGGGAATTGTTGATTCATCAGGCAGCCATCCTCACGCCGGAGACATGCCCACTATGAATGACGGTCGGCGTATTGCATTGACCCAGCAGTCCCCCGGCAGCGGAGAGGGAGCCCCGGATAACCCGACGGGGAGAAGACCGGGAAGGCGCGGAGGTGGATTCGGCGGCCCGATTGAACTCGGCCCGGATGACCGCAGGGCCTTCGACCCCGAACCGGAAGGCTTTGACACGGTCCGCGAAGGCATTGCCCGCGGCCGCCTGCAGATGATCGAATACAATTCAGAGTCTGTGGGCACCAGACGCAGGGCTCTTGTCTACACCCCTCCTGGATATACGGATGAAAAAAAGTGGCCGGTGCTTTATCTGCTGCATGGAATTGGCGGAGACGAGGAGGAATGGCATCGCGGTGGCCATCCTGAAATCATACTCGACAACCTCCTTGCTGACGGACAGGCAAAGCCCATGATTATTGTCATGCCCAACGGGAGGGCCCAGCCAAACGACCGTGTGGAAGGCAATGTCTTCGCCAGTGCACCCGCCTTTGCCGAATTTGAAAAGGACCTTCTCAACGACCTGATTCCGTTTATTGAGTCGCGTTATTCAGTGCTGTCGGATCGGGAGCACCGGGCACTGGCCGGCCTGTCGATGGGCGGTGGACAGTCGCTGAATTTTGGTCTGGGCCACCTCGACACCTTTGCATGGGTGGGAGGGTTTTCCTCTGCTCCAAACACCGCCCCACCCGACGAACTTGTCAAAGACCCGCAGCAGGCGGCCCGGCAGCTCAGACTGCTGTTCCTTTCGTGTGGAAACACGGACGGGCTGATACGCATCAGCCAGGGTGTTCACGGGTTCCTCAAGGAAAACGGAATACCGCACATCTGGCATGTGGACCACCACGGGCACGATTTCAACCACTGGAAAAAGTCTTTCTATCACTTTGCCCGACTGGTCTTCCAGCCATCGGACAGGCACCCCGGCGGGGAGGCTGAGGCCGGGGTTCCGGCTGCCCACGGCAAAGAAGCAGATAGCACGGCCACACCTCCCGCTGAAGCCAAATCCACCCTGCCCCGCCTCAGGGACGTTTTCGAAAACCGTTTTCTGGTGGGGGTTGCCGTCAACCGCGGAGTCACCACAGGTTTGGCGGGACGTCGCGGCGAAGCCATGATCGAAAGTGATATCCAGCTGGTTAAAAGTCAGTTCAACCAGATCACGGCCGAGAATGACATGAAATGGCAGCTGATCCACCCGCGCGAAGGCAAAGACGGATATGACTTCGGACCGGCGGATGCATTCGTCCGTTTCGGTGAGGAACATGGCATGTATCTCGTCGGTCACACCCTCGTGTGGCACAGCCAGACACCGGACTGGGTCTTTGCCGGAACCGAGGCTGCTCCTGCAGAGCCGGAGGAGCGGCCCCGAAGAGTCCGCGGAGAATACTCCGGTCCGCGGGCTTCCAGGGAGGAACTTGTTTCACGCATGCGCGATCACATCCACACCGTGGTTGGCCGTTACCGGGGAAAAGTGAAAGTCTGGGATGTGGTCAACGAAGCCGTGGCGGACGGATCAGCCCCGGATATTCTCCGGGATTCTCTGTGGAAGCAGATAATCGGCCCCGAGTATGTGGCCATGGCCTTCCGTTTTGCGCACGAGGCAGATCCGGACGCCATCCTGCGATACAATGACTACGGGCTGGAGAACCCGGACAAGCGCCGGAAGCTCATTCAGATGATACAGTCCCTACTCGATGACGGGGTTCCGGTGCATGCCATTGGAACGCAGGCTCATGTGAATGTCGCGACGTCGTTCGAGGCCATGGATGCCACTCTCGCTGATCTCAGAACGCTCGGTCTGCCTGTCCATGTCACCGAGCTGGATGTCAATACGGCCAGTCGCGGTCAGCGTTCGACAGGTGCTGACATCAGCGATGGCGCGTCGGTCACCGGTGGCGGCCTTGTCGACGAAGCAGAACGACGGCTGACAGAAGCCTACAGCGGATTCTTCAAGGCCTTCATCAAACATCATGAAGTGATCGAAATGGTCACTTTCTGGGGAGTGAATGACGCTGTTTCATGGCGGCGCACGGGATCGCCGCTGCTCTTTGACGGCAACAATAAACCGAAACCGGCATTTGAGGCAGTCATCCGACTCGGGAGCGGAGCCGGTTCCTCCGTGGACCGACAATGATTCCCTGGCTTAAGATATTCCGAACCACCACATTTCTCTCAGGGATACGATTTTCAATAATTCCACAAAGATGAATACGATATATAGAAGAATGCGGCCGGTGCTGATTGCATCCGTGGCGGTCGTGACGGGTATGGTCAGTTCAAGCCGGGCCTCGGATTTTGAAGATGTCCAGTTCAACCCACGGGAAGGGCTGCCCCAGTTTGAATATATGGAAGCTCCGGACCGGCTCCCGAACTACACACCGGGCGCGCGGTGGGGCACACAGGGTGACCCGATCAGAACCATGCAGAAACCCTTGTCGCCCGAAGCTTCGCGGGAACACCTTGTCACCTTCCCGGGTTTTGACATCTCACTGTTTGCCTCTGAGCCGGATATCATCAAACCGCTGTGGCTGGCATTTGACCACAGGGGACGACTCTGGATTGCCGAGTCCGTCGATTACCCGAATGACCTTCAGTCCCCCGGCGAGGGAAATGACCGGCTCAAGATCATCGAGGATACCGATGGAGACGGCCGCGCTGATTCTTTCACCATCTTCGCCGACGGATTGAGTATCCCCACCAGCTTTGTCTTTGCCGAAGGCGGAGTCATCGTCGTTCATTCCGGGAGAACGGAACTTCTGACCGACACCGACGGCGACGACCGCGCCGATAAGCGCAGGCTGCTTTTTGAAGGATGGGGCATGAACGACACCCACGCCACTGTCAGCAACCTCCGTTACGGATTCGATAACTGGATCTGGGGCGTGGTCGGGTATTCGGGCTTCCGCGGAACCGTCGGCGGGGAGGACATCCGCTTCGGCCAGGGGATCTTCCGCTTCAAACCCGACGGGTCCCGACTCGAATTCATCCGCTCCAGCAATAACAACACGTGGGGCCTCGATATCACCGAGGACAATATCATCATCGGTTCCACCGCCAATGGAAATGCCAGCATGTATATGCCCATCCCCAACCGTTATTACGAATCGGTCAATGGATGGTCAGCAGCGCGGCTCGAGTCCATTGCCACCAGCCAGCGCTTCTATCCCATCACAGACAAAGTCCGGCAGGTCGACTGGCACGGCCAGTATACGGCAGGGTCCGGCAGCGGACTCTACACAGCGCGGAATTTCCCCCGCGACTTCTGGAACCGGGCTCAGTTCGTCGCTGAACCGACCGGACACCTCGTGGGACTTTTCTTCCTCGAGAGGCAGGGCGCCAACCTGATCGCCCGCAACTCCCGCAATATGCTGGCCAGTGATGATGAATGGACCTCGCCAATTTATGCAGAAGTCGGACCCGATGGCGCCCTGTGGGCCGTCGACTGGTATAACTACATCATTCAGCACAACCCGACTCCCAACGGCTTCAGCAACGGGAAGGGAAATGCCTACGAAACTCCTCTGAGGGACAAGACCCATGGAAGAATCTACCGGATTGCATGGGAAAAAGGAGGCACTGCGGCCGATCCTCACCTGAGCCCCGATAATCCGGGAAGCCTTGTCGATGGGCTTAAAAGTGACAACAAGCTCTGGCGGATGCATGCCCAGAGACTGATGATTGAAAGGAACCGGTCCGATATTGTCCCGAGGCTGGTGGAACTGGCCGGTGAAAAGTCAGTCGATGAACTCGGCCTGAACCCCGCCGCCATCCATGCGCTATGGACCATGGATGGACTCGCTGCGGACGATGAATCCCTCTCACCTTTCATCGTGAAGTCGGCCGTGGCGGCATTCACTCACCCATCCGCCGGCGTTCGGCGTGCTGCAGCCATGGTATTGCCAAAACACGCCCGGTCAGCCGCCGCCATACTCGACGCGGGTCTGCTCGAGGATGACGACGCCCAGGTGCGCATGGCCGCCTTCCTTGCCCTCGCCGATATGGATCCCGACCCAGCTGCGGGCCCTGAAATCCTCCGGGCCATGCAAAAGTCCCAGAATCTGGAGGACCGGTGGATACCGGAGGCAGCCACAGCCGCAGCCGCCCGCAACGACGTCTCCTTCATTGGCGCACTTCTCGCGCACTCGCGCGAAACAGAAGCAGCCGCCAGGCCGTCGGACGGGAATAACCCGGACCTGTCCGGCAAACTCGGCGACATGGTCCGGATTGTCACCACACATTACGCCGGAAGGGCACCGACCGATTCCATTGTAACAACTCTGACTTCCCTGAAAGGCGTTTCACCGCAGGTTTCAACAGCGGTTCTCGATGGACTGATGGAAGGCTGGCCGTCCAATTCACCGCCGGCACTCAGCACCGGCGATATCAGCCAGCTGGAGTCCGTTATGGATTCCCTTCCCGAAATCGTGAGGGACAGGCTCCTCAGCCTTGGTGAACGC
>JAUIAG010000292.1 GCA_030425355.1 Verrucomicrobiia bacterium | reverse complement strand
TCCAGCGTCGCCCAGGACGCCGGAAGCCGCGACACCCTCCGTATCTACCTCGGGACCATCCCTGATTACGCTGCTGAAATTGAAGGACTGCGGCTGACCGGTGTCACCGAAGGCGGTCCGGCGGACGTAGCCGGTCTCAAGGCCGGGGATGTCATCATCGAACTCGCCGGCCAGAAAATCGCCAACATCTACGATTACACCTACGCCATCGACGCTCTGAAAGTCGACAAACCGTCCCCGGTAAAACTCCGCCGCGGTGGAGAGATAATTCAATTGCAAATCATCCCCAAAGCGAGATAAGTTCCTCTCCACCAGCCGTTTGACGAGGACGGCCGGGAACGGGCGGGCAAGGATCCAGTCGACTGATAAAAAAGTCAGTCCCGCCTGAAATCAGACGAGTAGGACTATGGTTAACAGGGGCGGAGCATATTTCAGCTCCCCCGGGGATTCACACACAACACGTTTCACCAGCTGGAAGCGGACAGGCCGAAGGGAGGTCGGTCAATGACCACCCACGGCTTCCGAAGGCGTTTCCAGCCGGGGCATCCGGATGTCCTGTCCGGAGAGGGTCAGGCCCACTCGCGCTTCGAGATTGAATCGCGGACCGAGGGCCTGCCATCCAGTTATCCAACACCACGTGTTCTGTTGCTCCTGGAGGGCTTCGCGGATATCAGGCTGCTGATGCTTCTCTCACGCATCTGCCGCATGACCGTGGTGACCCCGCTGGAAAATTTCTACACCAGCGAGCTGAATTTCAGGATCCGTTCGGCCGGGCTGGATCTTCCCGTCCATATCATCCCCGGTGACCGGCTTGAATTTCAGTGGAGGTCCCTCAAACTCCTGCTTCGCATTGGTCACAGATTCGATCTGCTGCTGGCTCAGGAGAATCTCCGCGGCGCTCTCAATGTCAATATCGCGGGGCAGCTCCTGAGAAAGCCGGTGCTCACCTACACGGGTATTCCGCCGGTCGAGTATTTCCGCTGCCGGCATGAGCGGGGGCAGATTTCCTGGCCGGTCAGCCTTGCCGGCCAGACCTTCATCCGGTTTCTGCTTGCGCTGAATGGCCGGATGGCGACCCGGTGCCTCGCTGTCGGGCCCTACCTTGCCACCCAAACCCGCCGCCACTCACGGTCCGTCACCATGTGCCAGGCTCATGGGGTCGACACCACTCTTTTCCATCCGGTTTCATCGCGCAGGAAACTCCGCTTGCGCAAAGCCAACAACCTTCCCGCCCATGGCTTCATCGTGTTCTTTGCCAGCCGCATAAGTCACGAGAAGGACGTCGAGACCTTTCTCAGTGCCGTGGCACTGCTCCGGGAAAGCGGCCTGCCGGCATATGCGCTCAGCTGCAGCGGCAACCCCGGTGCCATCCTTCAGACTGCTGATGATCTGAACCTGTCGAACTGGCACCAGTGGCTGATAGCCCGCCCGGCCGTCAATCCCCTCACCCGCCTCAACCAGATCTACCAGTGCGCTGATGCAGTCGCCCAAACCTCTCTCGAATCGGGCCTCAGCATCTCAACTCTCGAGGCACTCTCTTCCGGAATTCCCGCCGCAGTCACCGCCACCGGCGGGATGAAATACCATATCCGCAACTACGCCCGGCTTATCCCGCGCAGGGATCCGGAAGCATTGGCACGGGAACTGATGTGGATACATGAATTCCCGCAGACTGCCAGAAAACTCGCTCTGAGAGGTCGGCGCTACGTCCGGAATTCATGGTCCACTGCAATTGCATCCACAACTTTCAGACAGGCCTTCGCCGAACTGGTGAACAGTCCATCAGGCAGCGCCCCGCTCCCCGACCCGCAGGAATCGAGGAACAAAAATCACAGTCATTGATCCCGGCCCCGCATCAGTTCTACGGTCTGATGAACAACGCCCGTGTCGGGACGGAGCAGAAACATGAACGTCGTACTGCAGATCTCACTGATTTCATGGATGGCCGGCTTCACTGCCCTCGTCGGCGGATTCCTGGCTTTCGTCTTTGCCGGCGGAAAAGAAATCTCCCACACCCGGCGTGAGATCCTTCACGGAATCATTGCCTTTGGCGGGGGCATACTGCTCGCAGCCGTTGCCTTCGCACTCCTCCCCGAGGCCGTTGCTGAACTCAGCCCACCCTCTCTCGGTGCGGTCTTCTGCCTCGGCGGTCTGGCGTTTTGTATTCTCGATGCTCAGGTTGGAAAGCAGGGCGGCAGCAAAGCTCAGCTGATGGCGATGCTGATCGACTTCATTCCCGAAGCCATCGCGCTTGGAGCCCTCTTCGGCCACAGCCGCAAAACAGGAATCCTCCTCGCCATCTTCATCGCCGCACAGAACCTCCCCGAGGGATTCAACGCCTTCCGTGAAATGTCCGAAGGACAGAACCGCCCGGGTAAAACCCTCAAAGGCCTCTTCCTCGTCAGTTTCCTCGGCCCGGTTGCCGCCTGCACCGGCCACTTTCTGCTCCAGAATAATCCGCTGCTCACAGCCTGTATCATGGCCTTCGCCGCCGGTGGAATTGTCTACCTCATCTTCCAGGACATCGCCCCCCAGGCCAGAATGCAGCGACACTGGACTCCACCGCTCGGCGCTGTGGCCGGATTCGCCCTGGGAATGATCGGCAATCAGCTCCTCGGACATTGATGACTCATCAACTGCCCTGTCACAACCGCTGCGTACCGGTGCCCGCTGGTTCCCGGTGCCAGGCACGAACGTGCCTGGCACCGGGAACCAGCACAATACCATGAGTCAAAGACGATCATTGGCTTCATCCACCCATCGCTTTGCCCGTCTGTTGGTGGCGCTTATGGCCTGGATCACTGCCTCATCCGGAGATTCGTCCTCGCCGAGTAAACCGGTGTGCCGGATGCGGTTCCGGGTGTAGGCACCGCACAGGTGAAATCCGACACAGTGCGGCATCTCCATACTCACATCCATGATTCGGGAATGGACTTCGGTGTCGTGTGTCCGCCCGGGCTGGTCATCGGCAACCCGGATGTGTTTCCCTGAATCCGCCAGCAGAGTCGGCATCCCGGTTTCTTCCGACCAGTGGGTGAGGTCCCTGCGGATGTTTTCCGGTGTTCCGAAATACTGGAAACTCAACACGTCGACATAAGGTTTGGCCGCCATCAGCACCTCTTTCGCCATCCTCCCACGCCCCTCATAACGGTCACCGAAGATCAGATGATGGCGGTCGTAACGGCGGATCGCATCGTGACAGACACGATAATACCGCGTCGCCAGATCGAATAGCTCGCGCCGGCCTGTCTCTGTTTCCAGCTTCCGGTAATCAAACATCGGCCCGCGCCAGCGGCTGTGTGGATGTGTGTGCACCCATCCCGGACAATCCATATAGAAATAGCCGATGAGATTCGGATCATCCGCCATAGTCGCACAATATTCCCTGGCCACGTGGTCGCACCAGTCCTCGAATTCCGGTGCATAAAAATCCGGCAGCCGGTGTTGTGCGTCCCAGTGGTGGAAATCGGCGAAGTCCAGCTGATGAAACCACGGCAGCCCGAGTGACCGGTATTCGTCAACGGTGAAACGCCGTGACTGGCGGTGATTGGTCGGACCATTGGAGGCCATCTCCACGGTGTTGCCGACAGAATTGAAACCCCATTTCACAAGGTTCGGGCCAACCGACTCTGAAAGCCACTTGTGAATGCTGTTGTCGTATTTATCCCTCCAGATATGAATATTCTCTGGATATCTGAGCGCTGCCGGGTCGATGTGGTTGAATCCCACGGAGAAGAAAAGCTTCCCGTCGGGGGTGACCAGCCATGTCCGCCCACCGGAACGCCCGAGGCGGAAATATCCCTCAGGCTCGGCCTGAGTGGTCCGGAGCAATTCCACATCGGACGCCGATACCGCGCCCTGAGCCATCAGGCCGCGCAGCACGGATCCGCCGGAGAGAAAAAGCGAACAGCCCGCCGCGGCCATTCCCAGCATCTGCCGCCTCGGTACTGCCAATGATTGTCCATCGTCCTGCAAGTCCTTCATCATCCCTTTCTCCCGTGATCGTCAACACCCGGCTCCAGTATGCGCTCCGGGCCCGTCGAGGGCAAACCGATCGAGGCATGCCGCCATGATGCTGTTGATTCGTTGGAACCGCTCGGGTTGTTCCATCATTTCATCGGCACTCTGAATAAACGGTCCGGCTGTCAGCTCGTCTGCGCAGTTCCCGATCAGGGCCTTAACCAGCTCCGGAGTCGTCTCCAGATGAAACTGCAGCCCAAGGATCCGGCCCCCGAGGGCAAAAGCCTGGTTCCGGCATCCGACACTACCGGCAAGACGGACTGATCCCTTCGGCAGATCAAAGGTGTCACCATGCCAGTGGAAGACCTCGCCCGCCGAAGCCAGAATGGCTCCCACCGGATGCTCCGGCTGACCTGTCACGCCCTGTATGGGAAACCACCCGATTTCCTTTTCCGGATTCCGGAAAACCCCCGCCCCCAGCGCCTCCGCCAGCAGTTGGGCACCCAGACAAATCCCCAGAACCTTCCGCCCGGATCCAATGGACTGCCGCAGAAAAGCCTTCTCTTCCTTCAGCCACGGATACTGATCCCCGTCTGCAACTCCCATGGGCCCGCCCATGATAACAAGCAGATCAGCAGCGGTGTCCCAGGGCAGCGCGTCACCTCCATACATTCGTGTGCACGAAATATCAACTCCCCGGCACCGCGCCCAGTCAAGGATGGATCCGGGGTCCTCGAATGGCACATGTTGTATATAATGCAGTTTCATATATTAAATTTTATGCCCGATCCCGGTGACCCACATATTCGCCATACAGCACAACCAGCTGATCACCGGAGGCCGTGACTATAATCGCGTTCCACCCTGGCAATGCGTGTCGTGTATGCCGAATACCATTTCTCACGGCCAGGGCGCTGCGCCTCCATGTGCTCAACATTGGCTTTCCACTTCTTTATGGACTCCAGATCCGACCAGTATGAAACGGTGATACCGACCCGATCCCGCGCCGATTCAATGCCGAGGAAGCCGGGCTGACGGGATGCCAGCAGGGCCATCCTTTCAGCCATCTCCGCATAGCCCTCATCGACCGTCGTCCGTCGGGATGTGAATATCACCGCGTAATACGGCGGCTCCGGAGTTTCCGCTATCAATGACTCTTCCGACTGATTCATTCAGTTTCCGATCTGTGTCATAAGTTCCGGCCATTGCTTCGAAGACACCCGTCGGGCCGGACACCCACGCGCCGGAGACAGGTGCAGTCACCGGTGGGACTGGAAAAAGCGCAGGATTTCCTCCGCCGTCGAAACACCGGCATCCCCCAGATAATCCGGCCATGTATGGCCTGCATTCTCAAACCGGTAAAGCTTCAGTTCGGTATTGTCCAGCGAACGCCGCCATCTCACGAGTGAGAGTCCCTCCCTGAGCGGCCGTGCGCCGCCCTGTCCATCCTCCGGGAAAGGCTTCAAACCGAGTCCTCCGACCCACAGCTCCATCACGGTTTCAACTCCCGGATAAGCTCCCCAGCCGTCCCTGTTCTGTGGATCGCCTTCCCAGAGAGTAATCCCGTCGTCGCGACTGTGCACGGCCATCACCGGGATGGGTCGAAAGGACATCGTGTCGAGCCCCCACGAGGACATCATGGTTCCGGCAACGGGGGCTATGGCGCGCACCATCGGTTGAGGCTGAGTGGCCAGCAGGTAGCTCATGTCCCCTCCGTTGGACATCCCGGTCGCAAACACCGCCCCCGGATCAATTCCCGGATCGCGGGCCAGATGATCAATCAGCACCCGTACGAATCCCACATCATCCACGTCGCTGGACTGCTGAAATTCATACCCGACATGAAACTGCCGCACTCCGTCGGGATTCGTCTCACAGGTGGCATCGGGCCAGGCAACCACAAAACCGTATTTTTCGACCAGCGTGCTGAAGCCGAAATCCCGCCGCGCCTGCCGGGCCGATCCGCTGGTGCCATGAAAAACCAGCACAAGGGGTGCCCCTTTTCCACCCGATTCAGGAACATCCAGGATAAATGTTCTCCCGCGCTCACCTGCCATCAGCCGGTGAGTCCCGCCTGCCCGGGGTGTTTCCTCCGTTGCGGATTCATCCGCCCGCATCCCCGCACACCCCATTGTCAACATCAGGAAAAGGACGATGACAGATACCAGTGACACGCAACAGAAACCACGGCCAAGGAAGGTGCCATGAGCTCTCCGCTGCCACCCAAGCGCACTGTCCGGTCTGCTATATTGTGGAAAGTCTTTCACGAAATTCATCCATTGATTCCTCGACCTGCAGGAAAACATCCTCGGCCTTGTCAAACTCCAGCACGCGAATCCCCACCAGCCGCGGGTGAAAATAGATCCCCGGAGGAC
>JAUIAG010000291.1 GCA_030425355.1 Verrucomicrobiia bacterium | reverse complement strand
AAGCGTTTTCTGCCGGGGATGGTGGAGCGCCGGAACGGCTCGGTGATCAATCTCTCCTCCATTGGCGGGCTGGTGGCGGTTCCCGACCGCTTTGCCTACTGCATGACCAAATTTGCCGTGACCGGCATGACGAAATCGATGGCGATTGATTACGCGGAGACCGGTGTGCGGATCAACTGCATCTGCCCCGGGCGGGTGGAGACGCCATTCGTGACAGCCCGGCTGGCCGAATACCCCGACCCCGAAGAGGCCCGCCGGCAGATGACCGCGACCCAGCCGCTGGGACGCATGGGCCGCCCCGAGGAAATTGCATGGGCCGCTGTCTACCTCGCCAGTGATGAGGCGTCGTTTGTCACCGGCGCGGAATTCAATATCGACGGCGGCTGGAATGCCGGTTGATTTAACCCCCGTTTCATCGCATGCTGAAAGCACTGATATGAGTGAACTATCGTCCATTCCCGTCGAGACCACCGATCCGGTCAATGCGAGGATCCTCGCTGTTTCCGAGGATCAGATTCAGGGCTTCCAGCGCGATCCCCTGGGTGAGATCTCGAGGCTCAGTGAGGTGGAAACCGACACTGTGATTGAACGCATCCGCGCGATGCTGGTGGAAGGCACCATCCGGCGGGTCCGGCAGACCCTGCTTGCCACCAATCTCGCCAAGGGAGCCCTCGTCGCGTGGGAAGTACCGGTGCAGGGGACAGACAGCGCTTTTGACTACATGTTCCAGCAGGATCCTTTTTCCGGCCATGTGGTCACCCGATCCACGGACACCGCCACCGCCGGATCAACCTACCGGCTGTGGACCACGCTGAAAGTGCCTCAGGGATATTCGCTGGAGAAACACTGTCAGTTTCTGCAGGAGAAGGTCGGCGCCTCACATTTCCGCATCATGCCGGCGAAGCGGCTTTTTGCGCTGGGGGTCGGGCATGTGCGCCGTCGGGGCATGCCTCCCGGCAGCCGTGCGGATGCTCCCGCCGAAGCCGTCGAAGTCAGCGTGGTGGAGCTGTCCGACCTTGAGTGGAAGGTCCTCACCGCGCTCAAGCGGGAGTTCGAACCGGAGGAGCTGGTGCCCGATCTGTGGACCGCGAGGGCGGGGGAGGCCGGGGTTTCACTCGACGAGTTCTACCGCATTGCGGAGGACCTCAATCAGCGCAGGGTCATTGGACGGTTCTCGACATTTCTCGAGCACGTCAAGAGGCTGCAGACCGGTGAGCGGGTGACCAAATTCAACGCGCTTTTCCACTGGGCGGTGCCGCAGGGCATGGAACTCAGGGCCGGCGGTGAAGTCGGCCGCCACCACATCATGACCCACGCCTACTGGCGCGAGGGCGGTCCGGAATTCAGGAACGTGAATATCATGGGCGTGGCCCATGGCACCGACAAAAAACTGGTGCTGGAACACAAAGCCGCCATCGACAGGCACCTCGGTGAATGCGGCATCCCCGTCAGTTATACCAACGTCTTCTGGGGCGGCCGCTCGGAAATCAAGCCTTCCGAAATCTCCCCCTTTGTCTACCGGGACTGGTGCGTCGAAAACGGCCTCGATCCCGATGCGATGAAAGCATAGGCCCGAACCGGGTTACAGCCGGGATGGCTGGTGAATCCGGAATGCTCCGGGATGGTTCACGGCACCGGTTCGGTGTTCACGTGGATGCGGAAGTAATGTCTGCCGTCGCTGTTGATGGTGGACGGGGGGATGCTGAAGGTGAACACCTGCTGGCTGGCGTTGAACCACGGGAAGATATCCGACCACTGCTCGAGATTGGTTGAGCCCTGCACCCGGTAACTGTGGCCGGGTGTGGTCTGGAACCTCAGCACCAGCGCGCCGCTTTCCGCTCTTGAGATCCATGGTTCAGGGGACAGTTCGAGAATCGAACCGTCAAAATATTTCGTGGCGAGGTTCCAGCATTCGATGCCGCATTCCGAGCCCATGATGCGGCCGGGACCGTCGTCCACCGGCACGTGGATGCCGCCGTAGAGCCGGGACAGCCCGGCCTGGTCCGCCGCGTCAAAGTATGTTGCCCACTGGAGGACCACCGTCTGGGACGGTCCCATTTCAAAGTGCAGGTAGTTGTTCCTTTCGGCGGTGAAAGTGGCCATGCCGCCCGGGAAGAACGGCGAGCCGGTCATGCGTGCCAGGACCTCGGCTCCGGCGCGGCTGAAGGTGCTGTGACCGGAGACATAGCCGGCGAAAGCCGGGGTTACAAAGGTGTCCCTCTGGTATGGGAACCACAGCTCGGCCAGAATCCAGTCCACTCCGGAGTAGGTGAGGAGTTTATCCTCCGGCTCGCCTATCCAGCTCATGACGGCGATCTTTCCAATGTGACCGGCAAGGTGATCGTGGCGTTCCCCGGGCATCGATGACTCCTCTGTGATCAGTTCAATCAGTCCGTCGATGAGGGGCAGTCCATGCGGATGATAGCCGGGGAGATCCGGATGCGAGGACTGGCCCTTCTGCGCCATGTAGCGGATCGCCGAAATGGGCCGGACATAATCGTAGACCCGCTTGCAGCCCCACGCGGCCACGGCGGCGTCATGCACGGCCGCATTGAGTGCGAAGTAGGTTTTGACATCCCATTCGAGATCACTGACCACCGGACCGGTGCCGCCAATCCGCTTTTCCAGATCAGGGTGATCGGCGACCTCATTGGCGATGACATTCCAGTGTCCCGGGGGTGTTTCCGAGTGCGGCCCGTCGGCCCAGTATTCGGCGATGACGCGTCCGAAGTCTCCGTGTTTGACGACATTCGGGCTGTAGGGCAGGCCGGTGTATGGATTAACGGGGTGGCCCCTGCCGTCATTTTTTCCGAGGCTGTTATTGCCGATGGCGCCGGGTGAGATGTCGATCATCTGCTGCTGATCCGGGTCGAGGAGGCTGCTGTAGTAAAGCACTTCGACATTGCCCGATTTGTATCCGTCATCCGGTGAATCGGTGATGAGCGGTGGCTGTCCGGGGTCGTGATAGACCCCGTCACGGGACTGTACGAACATGGCAAAGGGCTGAACATGGCCCCACTGTGAGCCGAGGAAGTGCTGAACATTGTCGGCGATCAGGCCATTCTGGGTAAAGGCGGTGTCGAAGGCCAGGGGCTGCCAGCGGTTGGGATCGGCCATGACCTGTCCGGGGTCACTCAGGACCAGAGGTTCATTGACGGCCGTGTAAGTGAAATCCCGATAATAAAGGTTTTCCTGGGAACCGTCACTGGCGGCAAAGTCGATTACCGCGCGTCCGATGCGGTTGCCTATGGCGGAGGGCGTGTTCCCTTCGGTGCCGGTGCGGGAGGCGTCGAGCCCGAGACGAAGCATCTGCAGGTCGAGAGCGGCGTGGGTCGTGGTCCAGTTGACAGAGAGCCGGTAGCGGTGCTTGAGGAGGGTGTAGGCCGCATGACTGAGGATCATCTCCCGCGCCCGTGGGATATCAGCGGGCTGGAAGTCATTCAGATGCTTCCGGCGGTAGACATAGCCGACAGCCTTCTCATCGAAAGCGGCCCATGAATCGTACATGGCCACCGAGAGGTGAAAGAGGTTCCGTGCATGAGCCGGCGGGTGGGGCGTGTCGATGCGGATCGCGTTGAGGATCTGCTCACTCCAGACCCTGGCAATCGACGTGGCTCCGGCTTCCACGGCAGCCAACACCGCCAGGAGCGCAATGACAGTCCACGGAACCCACTTCCTGCAACGGTTGTTTGTTTCCGACAGTTCCATAATCCCTTCCTAAATATAACGGATAAAGGGAGATACCGTTTAGTCCGGATTTCCCTTTGACCCGTTTCGGATCAGCGTCAGGACCAGTCGCAGTGTGGCATTCAGAGCGTTCCTGACCAGAGAAATAATCGCGGCGGGGCACCGGGGAAATGTGACCGGTCTTCGTCCGGGTTTGTGGCGGCGGATCCCGGATGCGTTGACTTGAGAGTGGACCGGGGCGAATACTGGGGTATGGCATACGATGGCACATCGGCGAGCGGATCCGGGTCCGTGCAGTGGATAGAGACCCTTGATGATCTGCTGGGGCGGCTGCAGCAGCCCTGGATTCCTGAAGATGACGGCAGAAGGGCCATTCTTGAAGCGGCGGCCCGAAGTCTGTCAAATGCTGCGGATGACGCGTGCGTGCCGCTGCCGGTGACATTCATCTGCACCCACAATTCCCGACGCAGCCATCTCGCCCAGGTCATGGCGCAGGTTGCCGCCGATTTCTTCAAGGACGATGGGGGACTGCCCATCACCGCTTTCAGCGGCGGGACGGAAGCCACGGCCTGCAACCCGCGGACAGTCCGGGCTCTCCGACGGGCCGGATTCCCGGTTGTCGACATGTCCGGTGGGGATAATCCCGTCTACCTGCTGCAGTATGCCGAGAACGTGCTGCCGATGAATCTCTTCTCCAAGGTTTTTGACAGGGCTGGGAATCCGGTCGAGAAGCATGTGGCGGTGATGACCTGCGACCGCGCCGATGCGGACTGTCCGGTTGTGCCGGGAGCGACTGCGAGGATCTCACTGCCCTACGTGGATCCCAAGGCGGCCGATGACACCCCTGA
The DNA here is from genome assembly GCA_030425355.1 of Verrucomicrobiia bacterium. GTDB lineage: Bacteria > Verrucomicrobiota > Verrucomicrobiia > Limisphaerales > JAJOIW01 > JAJOIW01. The sequence goes on along the minus strand of JAUIAG010000291.1, from coordinate 1,848 downwards.
GGAGGCTTCGGTTTATGATCAGCGACTGCATGAGATAGGCCGGGAGATGTTTTTTCTCTTCCGCCGCATTGCTGAAATGCGGCAGGCGGCCCGATGATGGCCCGCCGGATTTTTGGTGGCATGCGGGGAATGATCTGGTGGAATAGCCGTCGATGAGAGTTCTTCTGCAGAGGGTGTCCGGTGCATCGGTCACGGTGGATGGCGAGTGCGTGGGCGATATCGACGGCGGGCTGCTGCTGCTGGTCGGGGTCGAGGACGCCGATACCGATGAGGATCTGGACTGGATTGTCCGAAAAGTCGTCGCCATGCGTATTTTTCCGGACGGGGATGGGAAGATGAACCGTTCCGTGATCGATACCGGCGGCGGGGTGCTGGTGGTGAGCCAGTTCACCCTCCATGCCTCGGTCCGCAAGGGCAACCGGCCGTCATTCATCCGGGCCGCGGCCCCCGATCACGCCAGGAAGCTTTATGAGAAGTCCATCGAGGCCTTCAGGATGGCAGGAATTCCCAGGGTGGCCTCGGGAATCTTCGGCGCCGACATGAAAGTCCAGCTGCTGAATGACGGCCCCGTGACCATCTGGATGGATTCAAAAGTGCGGGAGTAAAACCGAATTTGGGAATGGCATTCCATTGCGTGCCGGGATATGTATAAAGCATGCACATTTCCACAATCATCCGATGCAGCCTGGTCGCCGCCGCTGCTGTTGCACTGTCTTCCGCCTGCCCGGACGCACAGGCTGAGGAGCGGAATCCTGTGATCAAGGTGATGAGTTTCAATATCCGCTACGGCACCGCCAATGATGGCGAAAATTCATGGCCCGGACGAAAGGACCTGGTGATTGAAACCATCCACAACTACAACCCGGATCTGCTTGGCGGACAGGAAGTCCTCAAATTTCAGGCGGAGTTCCTCCAGGAGAACCTCAAGGATTACACCTTCCACGGAGTCGGCCGCGACGACGGGGATGAAAAAGGTGAATACGCCCCGATTTTTTTCCGGACTTCACGGTTCCGGCTGGTGGATGCAGGGCACTTCTGGCTGAGTGAAAAACCGGACGAACCGGGGTCGGTCAGCTGGGACAGTTCCATGACCCGGATGGCCTCGTGGGTGCTGCTCGACGACCTCGAGGACAACTCGGACACGCCGATCGCTTTTGCCAACACCCACTTTGACCACCGCGGCCGCCAGGCACGACTGGAGTCCGCGAAGCTCATCCGCCGCATGCGGGACGAGATGGACATGGATTACCCGGTTGTCCTTACCGGCGACTTCAACACCACCGAGGATACCGATGCCTACAAGGCCATCACAGACGCAGGCGGCAACACCTACTACTACGATAACCTCATCGATTCCTATCGGGTGATATTCCCTGAACGCAGCCCCAATGAGGCGTCCTTCGGCCGCTTCAGTAACCACCGCGCCGGAAGCCGCATCGACTTTGTCTTCCACTCAAAGCATTTCAAGACCATCAATGCGGCCATTGACTACACTCAGGAGGACGGCCGCAATCCCTCGGATCACTACCCCGTGACAGCCACCCTCAGGCTCCGATAGCAAAGTAAATCAGCAGGTTTTCCCGCAAAGGCCCCGCACATTCCGGTGCGGGGCCTTTTTCATTTTATGTCGGCAATGGCCATGGCGAACGCGGCGGATGGTGAAAGCCCGGGGTGAAGAGAGGGATGACCGCAACCCCGGGAATCCGGGCAAAAATGAATCACCGCCCTGAAGGGGCGGACGGAGTTGACTGTTCGAGGACCCACGAGGGCACGCAGCCGTGATGGGCCTGGGTCACCGTTGCGGCGAACTCCGCCAGATATCCCCGGCCATGCTGCAGGGGCGGGATG
>JAUIAG010000007.1 GCA_030425355.1 Verrucomicrobiia bacterium | reverse complement strand
CGGACTGTTCTTCCGTGATGGTCACTGTCTCCTCGACGATGACTTCCGTTGCCTGCTCATCCTGAGCGGTGACATTCATCATCAGAGCCGGCAGGGCCAGCGATGCGGACATGAGAATCAAAGCACCTTTTTTCATATGCGTATAATTTACTACAATTTACTGAAATGAAAGGGACAAGGAGGATTAATCCTCGCCGACGAGCGGTGTGCGGACCAGCTTGGTGATGCGGCCCTTGAAGTTCCAGTCCATGACAAGAACATTGCCCTCGTTGTCAAAGCAAGCTCCGTGTGGAGCAGTGAAGATGCCTGGGACCCAGTCTGATGAGTCAGTTCTGAAATTAGCCCAGAAGCGTTGTTCGGGATTGTCTCCGAGGAAAGCGACAGGGTTGTTGTTGCTGTCGAGGAGCGTGACACGTCCCTGAAGTTCAGCGACAACGGCCATGTCACCATGAAAGGACACGGAGCAGGGGCGGCGGAGGAACGGGGCAAAGACCGAGACGTGCTCGCCGTCGAGGGTGAAATACTGGAGTCGGCGGTTCTCACGGTCGCAGACCATCAGAAGAGGGGTATCACCGCGGGTGTCGATACCGATACCGTGCGGGGTGGTGAATTTTCCGGGTTCGTTGCCGCGGCCACCGAAAGATTTCACATACTCGAGGTCGGCGGTGTATTTGTGGATGTAATTCTTGCCGTATCCATCGGTGACGAAGACGTCCCCATTGGGGGCCACTGCAATGGCGGTCGGCTTGTATTCATTGGGTTTGGCATAGAGCCCGGAAGCTTCGGGGGCAGGGAGAGTCCACACCAGCTTACCGTCCAGAGTGATTTTTGCGGCCTGGCTCTGGCCGAGGTGGGCGGCATAGATAAATTCCTGACCGTTTTCCTCGCGGATAATCATGTGGTGGATTCCGCTGAATTCGCTGCCGAAAAATCCCTGGTATTGCCCCTCTTTATCGAAAACGAGGATGCCCCTGGCGGTGTCGGTTGGCACGAAAATCCGTCCGTCCCTGCTGACGGCAATGGCTCCATGGGTGGAACCGATGCCATCACTTCCGGGCAGTTTGCCCCAGTCTGCGACCGGACGGTACCAGTATTGGCCGGAACCGCTTTCGATGACCTGTTCGTGGTGTTCAGCCCTGAGCTGGGGAGAAATTGAGATGAGAACGGCTGCTGCAGCCATTAACAGCGACTTTTGATTCATGAGGCTAGTGAGTTCTTTCATGATTGATGCCCCATCTTTTCACTGATGTGGTGGGAAAGCTCAAGTTTTTTCCCTGATACGGGCAGGCAGCGCATATCCATCGGAAATCCGTTCATGACTTCGAAGGAGGAGCTGGTAGAGTCCTCACGGGATGGAGCACGGCAATTTTCTCGAGCAACTGGGGTTACTGGTCCTGGCGGCTGCGTTCTTTCTGGTTGCGGCCAGGACGATGCGACTGCCAGGCGTTGTAGCCTACCTGCTTGCCGGGTTCCTGATCGGCCCGGTACTGCGGCTGACCACCGGTTCCGGGGACATGGAGTGGGTTCTCGAGACCGGTATCAGCCTGATGCTTTTTCTGGTCGGGCTGGAAATGAGTCCGGAGCTGATACGGCACCTCAAAGGCAAGCCGCTATTGACCGGGTGTTGTCAGGTTGCCGTGATGACCATTCTCGGCGGGACCTTCCTTGCCCTGTTTGATTACCCGCTCAAGACCTGCGTGACAGGTGGACTGGCCCTTGCCCTGAGCAGCACCGTGGTGGTCCTCAAACTCCTGCAGGACCGTCGCGAGACCCGATCAGCATACGGCCAGCTGGCCCTGGCGATCCTCCTGACACAGGATCTGGTCGTCATCATCGGACTCACCATTCTGGAGGCCATGGGCGGCGGAGAAGCACCGCAGGGTCTGGCCGGCGTCATCAAACCATTGGCAAAAACCGTCTTTTCCTTCGCCATCGTGCTGGCCGGGTGCTATGCCGCATGGAAAGTCCTTCTCAGACAGGTCTTCCGGTGGTCGCGGTCGACACCGGACCTCCTCCTCGTCTTCAGCCTTGGATGGTGTTTCACCATTGTTTACGTGGCGCACCACCTGCATCTGTCTGCTGAAAGCGGTGCCTTTCTTGCGGGCATTTCACTGGCCGGACTGCCACACGCCGAGGACCTCCGTCGCCGGGTTCACCCCCTGATGCAGTTCTTCATCGCCATATTTTTTGTCAGCCTTGCCGCACGAATGGACGTCCGCAGTGTGGCGGAGAACCCCGGATTTTTCATCTGGGCTTCGCTCTTCATCCTCGTCCTGAAACCTGTGGTGATGCTCGGCCTGTTTTCTTTTCTCAGGTGGCGGCGGAGAGTCGGACCACAGACCGCGCTCATTCTCGGGCAGATCAGTGAGTTCAGTCTGATCTTCATGACACTGGCGGCGGAGAAGGGCATGGTTGATGAGGTGATGGCCAATACCGTTCTGGCTCTGGCTCTGGTCTCCTTCCCGATCAACATCATCATTTTCCAGTCTGTTTACCGCGGAAGGTCGGAGCAGGCGGGTAATCCGGAGACCGATGGAAAAGGGCACATCATCGTCATCGGCATGAATTCACTTGGCCGCAAGCTTGTCACCCGGCTGGCGGCCATGGGACAGCAGGTCATCGCCGTGGACACCGACCCGAAAAAACTCATTGGTCTCGAATGCCGGCAGTTCATCGGCAGCACCGAATACCAGGAAACTCTCGAGGAACTCCACCTCGAGCGGGCCCGGCTGGTCATCTCAGCGCTCAGGATTGAGGAGTCCAACGAACTGATCGCCTACTGGTGCCGGATGAAGGGAGTCGATGCATGCATTCACGGAGTCGATATGAACAACCTGGACCGACTCCTGGACCTGAAGGTTGCCTACCTCATTCTGCCCAAGGTGGACGGCATTAAAAAACAGGTGGCGGAACTCAAAAAGATGGGACTGCTGCACTCATGACCTACCTTGCCATCATCTTCGTGGTGACATCCGTCGCCTACATGATTTCCGCGAGGACCAGGATCCCGCGGATTCCGGTGCTGATTCTCTGCGGATTCCTTCTCGGGGGATTTCTCAGCGGGGAGCAGCGTCTTGAGCTTCGGGATCACCTGGACCTCAGCCTGACCTTTCTGCTGTTCGGGGCCGGTATCGAACTCAATCCACTGCGGCTTAAATCCCATCGGAACGCCGTGCTCTGGGTCGGGGTTTTTCAGTTCCTTGTCATTCTGGCAGGCGGATTCATGATGGCGGGAATCCTCGGTTATGAGCTTCGCAGCGGGCTGGTCATCGGTCTCGGGCTCAGCGCCAGCTCCACTCTGGCGGTTCTCCAGTTTCTCAAACAGCGCCAGCAGATGACCGAACCCTTCGGACGGCTGGTTGTGGGGGTTCTGCTTCTTCAGGACCTGGTATTTCTCACTCTGATGGCGGGACTGACCCGCTGGGGGACAGGCACTCCCGAAGTCCTCAAGGGTATTGCGGAATTTCTCGGCCTTGGGCTGATTGCCGTTCTCTGTCAGCGTTATGTTTTTCCTCGCCTGGTGAATGCCTATGCTGAAGATACGGAAGTATTGGCCATCGGTTCACTCGCGATATGTTTCACTTTCGCCGGTCTCGCCGTTTTCTTCCAGCTTCCCCCAGTCCTCGGCGCATTTCTGGCCGGGTTTTCACTGGCGACCTTTCCATCTGCCGGGATCCTGCGGGGTGTCCTCGGGTCCTTTTTTGATTTTTTCACCGGAATCTTTTTTGTCAGCCTCGGTGCGACACTGCTGATAACTGACTGGGAAATAATGGGCAGTGCCCTCGCTCTCTCATCCGTGGTATGGGTGTTGACTCCATTCACCGTTTTCGTTGTCTCGAGACTCACGCGGCGTTCATGGAGAGGGGCGCTCTCCAGCGGATTCTATCTGGCCCAGACCAGTGAACTGTCCCTGGTGCTCGGGCTGACCTGTGTGCGAACCGGGATAGTCGACGAGTCGGTCATGAACCTCCTGACCATGGTGACAATTCTCACCACCCTCGCCACACCGCTTCTCACCTCGCAGAACCTCACGGATTTTCTCCTCCATCAGTTGTCCCACTTCGATCGGGAAATCCGCCGGGTCAAACTGGATCTGGAGGGACACGTGCTGGTGCTGGGATTCGGTGACGGCGGGCCCTACCTGCTTAAGCCCATTCAGGATTCCGGTTATTCCGTGATGGTGATTGAGGACGATGGACAGACCGTCGACCAGCTGCGGAAGCTCCGGATCCCGTGCCTTTTCGGCGATGCCGGGGATCCGCATCTCCTGCGCAAGGCGGGCATTTCCCGCGCTGCATTCGTCCTCGTTTCCATGCGGCGCTTTGACGACATCCGCGAAGTGTTGAAATACTCCTCACAAGTCCGCATATTCGTCCGGGTTTTCGAAGAATTCGAGGCACGCAAGGTGAAGGCGCTTGGCGGTATCCCGGTCTCCGGGGCCGATGCCTCTGTCGATGCGCTTGAAGTTTGGCTGACAAACCTTCTGCAGAAGCAGTCGGCCGGACAGGCTTCCGGTGAATCCGGAACATCGTGACAGGGTGATCTCAGGCACCGTCAAAAACCGGTTTTCGTTTATGGCAAATGAGATAAGGAAATTATTTTCATCCCTGAGTGCGCTTTGATAGTGTGTGATCCCGGCTGCGTGGGATTGCGAAAAAAACCATAAAATCACCGCGCTTCAGGCACCACAATGGGCCATAACTCTGAATGTCCCCGCCCGGGAACAGAAATCCACCCGAGATTCTAGACCACCGATGGATGCTGCGATGGCCAATCCTGAATCGATGCAAGGCGCCCGCCCCCTGGCTGCCGATCCGGAGTGGTTGTCATCCGCCATGCTGGTCCTCGGATCCGATGGCCTGATCGTCGAGGTCAATGAGGCCTTTGCGGGGTATCTCGGGCGTCCCCCGGACTTTTTCAAGGGCCGGGATGTGCTTGAAAGCTTCCGCTCCCTCATCGTCCACGGGGCCACCCTGGAGAGTTTTGAAAAATTCCTTTTTGAGAAGCGCAGTTTTGGCAAATGGCGCGGACCTCTTGGTGGAGGCGGCAGTGAGGATGCATGCTCCTGTCCGGTGTGGATCGAAGTCGGAAGGGCACGCTGTGGATCGCAGATGGTGCTGCATATCCAGCAGGTTCTGCCTCCTCTGGAGGAACTGAAGCAGCTGCCAATCTCCATGGTTGACGACTCAGCGGGAGGCCGCCAGCAGCTGCTGGCGCGGACTCTCGAACTGGAAACAAGCCTTCAGAACATTCACCAGCGCTGGCCCGGCATCATCTTCACCCAGCGCACCAACATGACCTTCCGGGTCATCTCGCCCAGGGCACAGGCCCTCACCGGTTTTCCTCCATCAGAGCTCCAGCGCAATCCCGGAGCGTTCTGGCAGTTTCTTCATGAATCGGACCACGCCGAATTCAAAAATAATCTCGCCCGGGTCCGCACCAGCCCGGGTGGTGTCAATTCGACTCTCCGCATCAAGAATGTCCGGACAGGAAAGATTTCCTATATCCAGGAGCATCGTATCGCTGTGACACGCGGAGGCCTTGTTGTTTCCTATCATGGCGTGTGGATCGACGTCACACGGCAGATGATCGCTGAAAAACGCCTCATGGGCTCGGCATGGAAGGAGACCCTTGCTGTCCTGACCATGGGCCTTGCCCATGATTTCCGCAATACAATGGCTGGAATCGCCTCCCTCAGCGATACACTCATGGAGGACCTTGATTCCGAGGATCCCAACAAGGAATACCTCGAGGATATACGCAAGAACTCGATGCAGGCGAATCAGCTGGTGCAGAAGATACTCGATCTGCATCAGGGCAAGACCGGTGAGGCCCAGTACGAGGATCTCAACCGCCTTGCCGTGGATGTCGGGGACCTGGTTCGGAAAATCACCCCGCGACGCATCCAGTTCGATCTCGATCTGTGTTCCGGATCGCTCCCGGTGTGGCTTGATCCGATTGAGTTCCGTCAGGTGGTGGTCAATCTCGCTCTGAATTCAGTGGACGCCATAGCCCGGACCGGTCGACTTATCATCCGCACTGGCGTGTGGAATGAGGAGACATTCCCGGAGCATACCTACGGGTTCCATCCGTCGAGTCCGTGCGCCTTCTTCAGTGTCGATGACACAGGCTGCGGCATTCCCGAACACCAGCTTCAGAAGATCTTTGAACCATTCTTCACATCCAAGCCCATGAACAAAGGCAGTGGTCTGGGCCTTTACAACACCAGGCTCTTTGTCGAGCGTTTCCAGGGGGCCGTCGGTGTTGTCAGCAAGGTCGGGGAAGGAACGAGTTTCCAGTTGTTTCTGCCACTTCATAACCTCGACGACAGTGACGATTATGAGGATGGATCCGGGGGCGGGGAGGCCACTAATCAGGAATGTTCACCTTCCCGCGAATCGGGCGGCCAGCGCTCCGCAACCGGCAGCCAGCCGACCATCATGGTGGTGGGCAACCCCGGTCGGAACCTGGAAAGCACCAGTTCGTTTCTGCGGGCTCAGGGATTCAGCATCTTCGAAGTCTTTCAGAAGAGTCAGGCCATGGAACTTCTGGAAAACAGGACGGCTGATTTCAGAATTCTCCTGGTGCTTATTGAGGACAGCTGCGACGAATGGCTTTCATATCTGGATGATCTGTCCATGGTCAGTGAAGATATTCCTCTGGTTCTGAAGCTTCAGAATTGTGACCAGGATTCCCTGCGCGATTCTGAAATTCAGATGGCCTCGTGGATAATTTCTCCTGAAGCCCCCGGTCCGGAGATACTTGAAAAGCTCACCCTTATCCTCGATGCCAGAGACGCATGAGAAACCGGCGGAGCAGTTGAGCCAGGAGGCCCGCACTGTTCTGATTGTCGACGATGAACCGATCATACTGAAGGCTCTGGACAAGTTCCTGAGCCGCTTCAACTACCGTGTCATCCTGGCGGAGCATGCCGTGGATGCGATGAAGATACTGCGGGAAACCACGGTCGGGGTCATCATCACCGACTATCAGATGCCCATGCTTTCCGGACTGGAGTTTCTCAATCAGGTCAAGAAGATCCAGCCGCTGGCAACACGAATCCTCATCACCGCCATCCAGGATAACGAGACCGTCATCGAGGCAATTAACGACGGTGAGATTTTCCGCTTCATCACCAAGCCGTGGAAAGGCGAGGACCTGCTCGCCACCATTCACAATGCTGCTCAGAAATACGAGCTTTCCCGAAGAAACCATGACCTGCAGCTTGAGACCCAGCAGGTCAACCAGAGTCTCCATCAGAAAATCGAAGCACTGGAACAGCAGAAAAAGCAGCTCGAGCTGCTGAACCGGTCGCTCAAGGACGGTATGGAGCGCGCTGTGAGGCTCTGCGTCAGGGTTCTCGAGACCTCAAGGCCCGTGCCCGGCGGCCGCGCCCGCAAGGTCCAGGTGCTCGCCACCGCAATCGGAAAGGAACTCCGATTTTCTTCCACCGACCTGCATGACCTGAGCATCGCCGCACTGCTTCACGAGATAGGTCTTGTCAACCTCCCCGCCGATGTTGTCACGCGCTCGGAAGCCGGACTCGAGAAGCTGTCTGCAGATGAGCTGCAGACTTTTCGGAATCATCCGGTGTTCGGTGCCGAACTCGCCGGCTGCCTGGACGATTCAGGAGGCATCTCCGCCATCATCCGGTCGCATTGTGAAAATTTTGACGGCAGTGGATTTCCCGATGGCAGGGACGGCGAATTCATCCCACTCCCGGCGGCGGTTCTGGCCGTCGCATCCTTCATGGTCAAGTCGAAGCGCGACATGGATGCCACCCTCGCCGAGATGACAGCACTGAGCGGAAAGCGATTTCATCCCGAGGTGGTCAGGGCCGTCACCAGGGCCATTTCAACACTCAAGGCGCTGCGCACCGGCAGTCGCCAGTCCCTGCTGCTGAGTGAACTTCAGCCCGGCATGGTCCTCGCCGAGCCGGTATTGAACACCCAGGGAACACTCCTTCTCCCCGAAGGCGAAAAACTCACCGACGCCTCGATAACCCTCCTCGTCAATCACGACCGGATCAGTCCGATCCAGGGCCAGATCTACGTTATCCACTGAGCAGAAACTCCCCGCCTTTTCACCCCCGGTGCTCCCGCTGGCCATCCAGCCTTCCCACGGCTCCTCCCGTTCCATGACGTCAGGTAAAATGAGCCTCCATGACATTTTGGCTATCATGCACTTCAGGTGAATACCGATTAGTTGGTAGTCGCGTGTCCTGATTCCGGAATCCGATGGCATTCCGGTTCGGTGCAGTCCGTGTCAGATGTCAGGTCTGCGCCGGGGGCCATGTGTATTCCATTTTTATCCCGATTCACGCAGTTTTGCCACGGAAACAAGAACAGTTGCAGCAGAAGCGAATTCTGATTGTGGATGACGACACCGTCACCCGGTCCATACTGACCAGAACTCTGGAACGCAGCGGATACCTGACCTGTGCCGCTGCGAATGCCGAGGAAGGCGAGGTGATGGTGAACCGGTTCGGTCCCAGGAATTTCAGCTGTGCAGTCGTCGACTATCGAATGCCCGGCCGCAACGGCATTGAATTTCTGACCTGGCTCAGACTGCAGGATGAGACGCTTTCCGCCATCATGCTCACCGGGGAGGGTGACAAACAGCTGGTGGCCAAAATTCTTCGCGAAGGAGCAGTCGATTATCTGGACAAGCCGGTCATCATTCCTGATTTCAAACAGTCCATCGCCAATGCGTTGAATCTGACCAATCAGAGGCGCAAGCTTGTCGATACCGATTCCGCTGCCGAAGCCATCGGTCAGGCCCAGCTCCAGATGCTCGGTCTGGAAAACATCGGCGACACCGATGGCATCACCATCTGCTTCCATCCCATGCATCAGGCCAGTGGTGATTTCGTGGGCGTTTTCCGCCCCGAGGGGAGCAACTGCCTCCGGGTCATCGCCGGCGATGTCTCTGGTCACGATCTCAGGGCCGCTTATTTCTCCACCTTCGCTCAGGGAGCCCTGCGCGGCATGATGCAGTTCAATGCTTCCGATCAGCATATTTTTAAATTCTTCAACCGCTTTCTCGCCAGCGAATGGAACACCGCTCCCGAGGTCTCAAACCTCACTTCAATTGCTCTCTGCGGACTGGAGATTGATCAGCAGTCCCGCAGGATAAAGTTGATAAACGGCGGTTTCCCCATCCCATGTCTTATAGATAGAGAAGGCACTGTCTCAAAACTGGGCATCGGCAGCTGTCCTCTTGGATGGTTCGATGATGAAAATTTTGAAATCGATATCATCCGTGCGCCAGAGGGGAGTTTTTTATACTTATGGAGCGATGGTTTGGAGGATTATGCGGAACATCAGGGTATATCGGTTTTCGCAATGGCACATAGACTGCTTTCCACTCCTGATCCCAAGGATCAGCGTGAAATTCTCAGGGACGCAATAGATGATATTATGGTTGTAAAGTTGGAAGTCAACCCGGAGGACAATACCGGAGAAGAATCAGACAGCACGGGCTTTGTCCCGCTGCTGCATAAGAAGTTCGCCGGTGACGAGTCCCATCTTATTGACAGAAGTCAGCACTGGATTGAATCAAGTCTCAAATACGCTGTCCCGAATATAGACGCCGAGCGGCTGTATGACCTGGTTCTGTGCACAAGGGAGGCACTTCTGAATGCCATGGTCCACGGGTGTGCCAGCAAACCGGACAGGTTCTGTGACCTTACAGCCACATTTAACCCCTCAAGGAAAGTTGTAAGAATCCGCATCGAAGACAGTGGGTCCGGACATGGGGATACCTATCTGACGGCCATGGATCCGGAATTGCGGGATCCCAACCCTCTGGACCGGCACACCGGTTTCATACTCTTGAGGGAACTTCCTGATAATATTGCCACAGAAAGAGGCGGCGCAGTCGTCACCATGGACTTCACAATCTAGTCTGCAATTTATGCTATATTAAAAATAATAAGTTATTAATCACAAATATCATTCTTCATTACCTATGAACCAGAACTATGACCCATCAGACAGGAGCGTCCAAATTGTCATCCCCGGTGACGTTCTGAGTACCAATGTCGACAGTATCCGTGCTGCCATCTTTGATGCCATTGAGTCCGACGAGGCACTGCAGGGCGGTTACGAAAGGATCTGTCTGGATCTCACTGCCGCCAAGATGATTGACTCAGCTGGATTGAATCTGCTGGTGTCCGTGCTCAAGGTTGCCAAGTCGCGTCAGGCATCCGTCATTGCCAAGATAACCAGCCCGCACATCCAGAGAACATTTTCCTTCACCAGGCTGGACAAACTGATCCAGGTGGAAAAAGCCGAAACCACCACCGCCTGACCACCCGCTGCCCGGGATTCGCAATCCAGCATCCGGCATCCGGCATCGGGGAATATCGTCCAGCCATCAGGCATCCGCATAATTTCAGCCCCATAGAAGTCCGTCCCCATGTACCGCCAGGGGACTTCTTTTTTTGTCATTCTGAATTGGACGTGACAGGGCTCCCATCACCGGCAATGATGGGAGGCCAATGAGTAAAGCGAAGCCAGTTTCACGCAGTGGCCGGTTTTCCAGTGGGCCTTCTGCCGAAGTCGAGGAGTTTGGTGAATCGGTGTCATTTGACTACCGTCTCTGGCAATACGACATCCTGGGCAGTATGGCCCATGCAAGGATGCTGCAGAAAATCGGTATCCTGACCCAGAGTGAACTGGATGCCATTTTATCCACCCTGGAAAAGATAGGGGAGGAGATCAATGAAGGCATTTTTCATTGGGATGAGTCTCTGGAAGATGTCCACATGAATATCGAAGCCGAGCTGACAAGGAGGCAGCCGGCCGGGGCCAAGCTTCACACAGGCCGTTCCCGCAACGACCAGATCGCTCTCGATATGCGCATGTGGCTTCGGGATCAGATATCCGATCTGCATCTCGAACTGGCCCGTCTTCAGCAGTCCATGGTGGACCTCGCCAGGGCGAACGATCGGGTGGTGATCCCCGGTTACACGCATCTCCAGAGAGCCCAGCCAGTCTTCCTTGCCCACCATCTTCTGGCATACGTCGAGATGTTCGATCGCGATGACAGCCGTCTCATCGACTGCTTCCAGAGAGTGAATGTCTGCCCGCTGGGCAGCGGCGCGCTCGCCGGGTCCACTCTCCCGCTCGACCGTGAATTCGTGGCCCGCGAACTGCAGTTTGTCGACCGGCAGGGAAAGCCCATCGTCACAAGGAATTCGATGGATGCCATCAGTGACCGCGATTATATCGTCGAATTCTGCAGTGTGGCCGCCCTTATCGCGATGCACATATCGCGCCTCGCTGAAGACCTCATCCTCTGGTCGAGCAGCGAATTCAATTTCATCCGGATATCCGACGGCTTCACCACCGGCTCCTCTCTCATGCCGCAGAAAAAGAACCCCGATGTTGCTGAGATTGCGCGTGGCAAAACCGGTCGGGTCGTCGGGAATCTCATGAGCCTTCTGGTGCTCCTCAAAGGACTCCCCATGACTTACAACCGTGACCTTCAGGAGGACAAGGAACGACTCTTCGACACCGTCGACACAGTTCGGCGGACTGTCAGAATTTTCTCCGCCATGATGCCTGAAATCACAGTCAATGCCAAAGTCTGCAGGCATGCAGCATCGGATCCGCTCCTGCTGGCCACTGACCTGGCTGACCACCTGGTGCTCAAGGGCGTGCCTTTCCGTGATTCACACCACATCGTCGGGGCGGTGGTGGCACTGGCCGAAAAGCTCGGCAAGCCCATCAGTGATCTGACCGTGAATGAGCTGAAGTCCGTCGACCCGCGTTTCGATGCGTCAAGCCGCCGGATATTCAAGCTGGAAAAATCCCTGTCCTCCCGGACCATGACCGGGGCCCCGTCTCCGGAATCAGTCGCAGGGGAAATCAGCCGCTGGAAGGAACTGCTGGCTCACCGCATCCAGTCCGCATCCTGAACCCCTGCTTGAGAATGCGCCATTCCGTCAATTCCCTTCATTCCACCGTCGCATCCAATTAATGAACCCGCGCGATCTCAGGGATTTGATGACCCTGCTCAAAGGAGTTTCCAGATCATTTTACCTCTCGGTCCGCATCCTCAAACCGTCACTGAGGGCTCCCATCGGCATGGCATACCTTCTTGCCAGAGCCAGTGACACAATTGCTGATACACGGATGCTGCCCGCCAGTCGCCGCGTTTCATCGCTCCATAGCTTCAGCGAGGCTATTGGGAATCTGGATCCTTCCGCCCTGCCGGAGTTTTCCCTTGTCGATGTCGCCACTTCAGACATCTCTGAACCTCAGCCAGAGGCCCCGAGTCCGGATGAAATCCGGCTGCTCAGAAATCTCCCACAATTAATTTCGATCCTCGCCGCCATGCCCACACCTGACCTGGATGAAATAAAGCGGGTGCTCAGGGTGATCATCAGCGGCCAGATCCTCGATATCGAACGCTTTGAAATGATCGAGGGCCTCGAAGAACGACGGCTGCCATGCCTGCCCGATCCCGAAGCTTTGGATGACTACACATGGAGAGTGGCCGGAATCGTCGGTTCATTCTGGACCCGAATCTGCCACATCAAGGGAATTCTCCCGGCGGCCTCCAATTCCGGTGAAATGGAGAACCTGGGGGTGGAATTCGGAAAAGGTCTTCAGTTGGTCAATATCCTCCGCGACCTTCCGGGAGACCTTGCCCAGGGCCGCTGTTATATTCCGCTCTCCCAGTTGAACCAGATCGGTCTGGATCCCAGCGATCTCGGTAAACCGGAATCCTTTGACCGTCTCCGTCCCGTATACACTGCATGGCTTGATCAGGCCCTCGCCTTCCTCAGGTCGGGATGGCGTTACGTCCTCTCCATCCCAAGGGACCAGAAACTTATGCGTCTTGCCTGCGCATGGCCCGTTCTTATCGGCCTGGAGACGATCACAGGCCTCCAACAAACAAATCCTCTCCTCTCCCCACCGTTCAAGGTCCCCAGGTCATGGGTCAAAAAAATGATCCGTCTCTCATTCTTCCAGGTCTTCCTCCTCGGAAAGATGGAAAATGTTCCAGAGCAAATCCTCTCCCGGAAAGACCTTCTTCCCTGATCTTCGCCACCTCCCTGCGCAATCAATGCCTTCTGCAGAGGACCTGTCCCTTTGTGTCGATGTGGTCAGGTATATGGAGCCTGTCCCTTTACAACGGTGAACGTAGAAAGGACCTGTCCCCTTATGCGGCTGTCCCCTTATGCGGCTGTGTGACGTTTTGACCCTGCTGTGGATGCCTCCTGTGATCCCCCGGCCAAGTACAGGGAGCCTGTCACCATGGAGCCGGACGGGGTTTGGCAGAAAGTACCTGTCCCTCTGCTGACACTGTCCCTCTGTTGACAGTCTTGCAGAGGACCTGTCCCTTTGTGTCGATGTGGCCAGGTATAAGGAGCCTGTCCCTTTACAACGGTGAAGGGGTGCGGGGGGTTATGTCGTGAAAACAGAGGTGGTGTTCAGGAGGCAGTCTCTGACGGCTGCTCCATGAAGGCATAGCAGAGCATGTGGGCGATGGTCATATGGCAGTCTTCGACCCGGCCATAATGCTGTGAGTCGACCACGACCACATGTCTGGCGAGGGATGCCAGTTTGCCCCGGCGCCCGCCGACCAGAGCAATGGTGTGAAGGCCCTTATCGTTCGCCCATGCGACAGCCTTGAGGAGGTTGGGGGAGTTGCCGCTGACACTCATGGTCAGTAGAACATCACCCTCGGAGGCGTAGTTCATCAATTGCCGGGTGAAAACATCATCGTAGGAGTAGTCGTTTCCCAGAGCCGTCATCCACGCGGTGTTGTCGTTGAGGGATAGCACGCGGAAAGGTCCGACTTTGTCTGAGGCACCTTTTCCAAGGTCGGTCGCAAAGTGGGAGGCATTGGCAGCGCTGCCGCCATTCCCGAAAACGAAGATATTTTTACCGTCCTTGTGAGCCGCTTTGAGGAGAAGCGTTATCCGCTCGATGGCCTCGACGGGAATGGAGTCAAGCGCCTGCTTCTGCTGCTCCAGGTAGTCATTGAAGTATTTCTGCATGAAAATCTTGGAAATGGATGGCATTTGCGGCCCTCTGCGGCCGGCTGTTGCGCTTCGACTCAGTTTCGGGTCGCTTTGATATTGTTCACTTCATCCAGGATGAGAACCGTTGGCTTCCACGCTCCAGCCTGATCCGTTTCCATGCTGATGAATGACATAATTGTCAGTCGGTCCCCCTTCGCTCCGAGGTGGGCTGCCGCTCCATTGAGGATAATTTCCTTTTTACCCCGCTGCCCGGGAATCACATAGGTCTCAAAACGGGCGCCGTTGGCCATGTTGCTGCAGAGAATTTTCTCATAGACGACCATTCCCGATTTTTCGATAAGGTCGATGTCGATGGTCAGGCTGCCTTCATATTCTACCTGTGAATCCGTTACCGTGGCCCTGTGAATTTTGGACTTCAGAAGCTGAACTTGCATAGTTGGAAGAGCAAGTCGTTCGTTGACTTGCCTTGTTGCTCCCTCTATAAATCATTCCTAATTCAATTGAAAGAGAAGATTTCTCTGATCTGGAAAGTCATTTTATGTCCAAGACACTGAAAGTCGGAATGATAGGATACCGCTTCATGGGCAAGGCGCACTCGAATGCCTGGCGGCAGGCGCCTCGATTCATGCCCATGGATGCCGGTGTGGAGCTGCATACGATCTGCGGCCGCAATCCGGATGCGCTGGCCGAGGCCGCCACCTCTTTGGGATGGAAGAATACCAGCACGGACTGGCGTGCCGTTGTGGAGAACCCGGAAATTGATATCATCGATATCAACACCCCCAATGATTCCCATGCCGAGATCGCCATTGCTGCCGCCAACGCCGGCAAGCACGTCCTCTGTGAGAAGCCGCTTGCGATGACGGTCGAGCAATGCCAGGAGATGGTGGAGGCCGCCAACCGCAACCGCATTGTTCACATGGTCTGCCACAATTACCGGCGTATTCCGGCAATTGCCCAGGCCAAGAAAATGATTGAAGAGGGACTGCTGGGGAACATCTACCACTATTACGCCCGTTACGCCCAGGACTGGATCGTGGACCCGGAATTTCCGCTGGTGTGGCGCCTTACCAAAGGCGTCTCCGGAAGCGGTGCTCATGGCGACATCTGTGCCCACATCATCGACCTTGCCAGATACCTCGTCGGGGAATTCGATGAAATCTGCGGGATGATGAACACCTTCATCAAACAGCGGCCGCTGGAGGATTCCTCGGGCAAGGCTGATGGTCTTGGCGGCAAGGGCGGCCGTGAGATGGGGGAAGTGACAGTCGATGACATGTCATCATTCATTGGCAAATTCAAGAATGGCGCAGCCTGCAACCTCGAGGCAACCCGATTCGCCCTGGGCAGAAAAAACCACATCACCATCGAGATCAACGGCTCGAAAGGATCCCTCTCCTTCGATTTCGAAGACATGAACCGTCTCAAGTTCTTCAACAACGAGGAACCGGATGACCGTCAGGGCTTCACCGACATTCTGGTTACCCAGCCGGGCGGAGCCCATCCCTACGTCGGAAACTGGTGGCCACCCGGCCACATTCTCGGCTACGAGCACACTTTCGTTCACACCATCGCCGACTTCGTCAATGCCTGTATTGCCGGTACACCGGTCCAGCCGACATTCGAGGATGGCCTGAACAACCAGAAAGTGCTCGAGGCTGTGGAGAAGTCCGCTGCCTCCCGACAGTGGGTAAAAATCTGAGGATCACTTCCCGCACGCTTCCAACAGCCCGGAAAGACCCGCTTTTAATAAATTCCTCATTGCCGCCGGAATCACCCATTCCGGCGTTTTTTTATCCCACAACGCCAAAGGGACAGGCTCTTTATTCTTCGGCACTCTCTCACAGGGTGACAGGTACATTTTTCCTGCACGGCCGTGCGCAAAAAGTACCTGTCCCCTGGTTGCGGAGTTTACAGGGCGGGGGATTGGGGCGAGTGTCAGGAAGCAGGGATGAGAAACATTCGAAATCGATTTAGGATGGCAGCGTGGCCGATGTCGAAGGGGTGGCCTTTCTGGTGGAAGGCGTTTATTCTTTCGGTATTGCCGGTGTATGGCTGTGGCCAGGGGCCATCGGAAGGAGTCGAAGGCGATCGCGGGTCCCTGACGGGGATTCTTCCCGACGAGGATTTTGAGGAAATATCCGGGGTGTCGGTGAGTCGGATTCTTCCGGATCTGCTTTGGGTGGCCAATGACGGGGGCAAGGAACGGATTTTTGCCGTCACCTCGAGCGGGCAGGTGGTGGCTCGGGTCGATTACAGCGGCAAGGTGAAGGACGTTGAGGATATGGCGGCCGGCCATGGACCCGAGGGAAACCCTGTTATTTTTCTGGGCGATTTTGGCGACAATGACCGGGATCGAGACGACATTCGTATTCTCGCGCTGGCAGAACCCTCCCTCGAAATCACTGAAAGGGGGAGGAGGATCGATTTGGATCCACTGAAAGTCACCCGGATTGAATACCCGGGCGGCGAGTCCATTGACTGCGAGTGCCTTCTGTTTGACCAGCCCACCGGCGACTTTTATCTGATTACCAAGGAAAAGGGCAGAGGACGGCTTTACCGCGTCCGCGGGTCACAATTCTGGGAAAATGACCGGATTCTTGCCGAATTTTGCGGAATTCTTGACGGGGTGGAGTCTGTTTCAGGCGGAGATCTCTCATCTGATGGTCAAAGGCTGATTCTGAGGAATGAGTCGTCGGGGTGGATGTGGGTGTTCAGTCGCGAAGGACGCGGCAGGCTTGCTGTATCCGGAGACCCGGAAATGGTTCCGGTTCTGGGCAGTTTTCAGGGGCCAAATGGAGAGTCTCTGGCAATCAGTCCTTGGTCGGCCTGCTATTACACCGTCAGTGAGGGCAAGGGGGAGGCTTTGTACAAATTCAATCTGGCTCCGCATCAGGCTGGTGAAGGGGACTGAAGCGGGCATGATGCTGCACCGGCACGGTCATTTTTCCTTTTTATTATTCATCCCTTGAAGTGGCTTCCGCAGTTATTGCAGTAATGTGTGGTGCCATATCGCTGCCTGTGGATGCCGTGCGTTCTCAGAATTCTGGGGAGGAGCCCCAGAAAAACCGCAGCTCCTGCGACGAGAAGGAAGACCTGGATCATCGATGGCAGCCGAGGCGGCTGCCCGGAGGACGCTTTCAGGCTTTCGATAGCCGCATCACCGCCGAATTTAACAACTGCCAGTATTGATACCGAAGCAATTGTAAAAATGGCTGGATGCAGCGCCCCTGCTGGCTTGTCGGCTTTTTCATCAACCGACGAACTGCTGACGCGACGGGTGCTCGAGCGCGACCGGCAAAATGGACACCTGGGAGAAATCATCCGTTATCCTCCGCCACTATCTATCGCAGTGGCCTAAATTGTCACTCACAATCATCAACTTAACACAACCTGGAATTCAGGTTCCAGCCGGGTGCCGGTATCTGTCCTGTGGTGTTCAGAGGGGGCACAGGGAGTCGTGAAATGAATGATGAGAGCGTTCCCTTCCGGGCGTCCCTGATGCCGACTGAGCCTCGGTGTGTATCCTCCAGGACCTGCGATCATCATGCCGCGGTCGATTATCCACTTGCGGCTCGGATGGCGGCAAAGCATATTCCTTGAGAATGAGCGGTTTTCGGAATCTCCTCATCTTTTTGATGATTATTCCCCTGGCGATTGTCCTGGGCTACCAGGTAGCCTCCGGGACCACCATGGGCTACGCCGCCGTCGGGCTCTGTATTCTCTTCGTTTCCATTCCCTTTCTGCTTCGCTATTACGAGCCTCTTTTCGTTTTATCCGTCAATTCGGCCTTCATGGTGCCGATTCTGCCTGGCCAGCCTGAAGTCAAAATGCTGCTCGGTCTGTTTGTTATCGGTCTGGCCATCGTGGACCGGACCATTAACAAAAAAGACCGCTTCGCCATGCCTGCCGGGATCTTCCACTCAATGCTCTTCCTTGCTGTGGTCATAGTCGCCACCATGCTGGGTCGGGAGGGCTTTGGAAGCCGGGCCCTTGGCAGTGACCTGTGGGGAGCCGGAAAATACGTCGATCTTTTCAAGGCATTTGTCATACTTTTCGCCTTCAGTGCCATTCGGATTCCACCCGAGAAGGCGCAGCTGTACATGATGCTCTTTTTCCTCGGGGCCGTGTCCCATTCCCTTTCGAATGTGGTTTACTCACTGGGAACCGACTTCATGTGGCTTTTCTATTTCCTTCCCACCCAGTCGGCTGCGCTTCAGCACGTCGGCGAGTCCATGGGATATGGAGGCGTGGTCCGCCTTACCGGTGTGGCCTTTTCCTGTATGGCCATCATTTATGTCATGCTGGCCCGCTACGGTCTCAATGGCATTGTCAACACTTGGAAATTCTGGCGGATTCTTATCTTCGGTGGGGCGATTGTGCTCAGTATGCTGGGTGGCTACCGTGCCGTACTGATCCTTATAGCCCTTGTCATCTTCTTCCAGTTTTTCTTTGAAGGACTGCACCGCACGGCTGCTCTGCCAATCTACGCCTGTATCTTCGTTGTGGCGGGGCTTTTGACGGTGGCAAATATCCAGAAAATGCCTCTGGCCGTTCAGAGGTCCCTGAGCTTCCTCCCGGTTGAAATCGACTCAGTGGCCGCCTCCGATGCATCGGGCACCCTCGAATGGCGTCTCGAAATCTGGAAGACAGTCATCAAGGAAATTCCGGATTATTTCTGGCTCGGAAAAGGCTTCGCCTACAAGGGGGTCGACTACCAGCTGACTTTTGAAATGGTCCAGAAAGGCATTCTCAAGGCCTATGAGCACGTTCTGATCGATGGAGCCTATCACCACGGGCTGCTCACCATCATCATCCCCCTTGGAATATGGGGTATCATCGGATTCTTCTGGTTCGCCATCAAGAGCTTCAGGGTTATTTACTTCAACTACTCACACAGCCCGCCGGAGTTGAAGAAAATCAACACGCTCATTCTGAGCTATTTCGCCACCAGTTTGCTTTTCTACTGCACCCTTTACGGTCAGTTTCACCTCGATTTCGTGACCTTCACCTCCCTTCTTGGATTCAGCCTGGCTCTGAATCGCAGTGCCCGCGAGAATGAGAAAGCCCGGATGCTTCTCCAGAAGCAGGCCAGCATGCAGGAAGAAGCTGAGGGACAGGAGCCATTGCCGGGCTCCGAGCCTGACGTGAAATCCCCTGTATTTGCCTGAGAGCATGCAGCCTCGACCGACATCGGTGCGGGTTGCTGTTGACACCAGTCCCATCTATGTGACCCGGGCAGGGGTGGCACGATACGTCAACGGCCTTACGAGTGCCTTTGAGGCTGTCGATCATGAGGGGCTCGCCATCGAACCACTGGCATGGCCCGTCCACAATCACGATTACGGCCAGCCACTGCGCGCTCTGCGCACCCTTTACCGTGAAGTCTTCTGGGCAGGAGTGCTCGCGCCCCGCATTCTGCGGAAATCGGGATACTCCATACTGCATTCGACGGGTGTTCCAATTGTCAGCTTGCCTGTCGGGCTGAAGCACGTCGTCACTCTTCATGATCTGGCGCCGGTGCGGCATCCCGAGCGATTCCGCCGCTGGCACCTGGCCGCCTGCAGGAGGGGGTTTGAACGGACGAGAAAGGCGGACAAGGTCATCTGCATCAGCCGCTTCACTGCGGACGAAGGCATAAAACTCATCGACCTTGATCCCAGTCGCATCGAAGTGGTGCCTCAGGCCAGCGACTGGTGCGACGGAAACCTCCCCCCGACTCAAAGACCACCCCTGGAACTGCCTGAAGACTTTTTTCTCTTCGTCGGGACTCTGGAGCCGGGAAAGAATCTGCAGCTTCTCCGTGAAGTCTATTCTCTTGCTTCCGCCCGCGGGCTGAAGCTGCCATCGCTGATTGTGGTCGGTGTCCGCCGTGAGGGTGTCGGAGAAGCGTCCATGTCCGGGGCCGATGATTCGTGGATCTATGCCGGAAGAGTTTCCGATCCGGAACTGGCATGGCTCTACAGTCGTGCTCGGGCACTTGTTTTTCCCAGCAAGTATGAAGGGTTTGGAATTCCTCTGGTCGAGGCCATGGTCATGGGCTGTCCCGTCATCTGCTCGCAAACCACCAGCCTGGGTGAAGTGGCCGGAGAAGCCGCGCAGTATGCCGAACTGACCCCCGAGTCCTTTCTCATGGCCATGGCAACCCTGCATTCAGACCTGGCCCGCCGGGACGAACTCATCGAGGCCGGCAGGAAACGCGCCACCCGCTATTCGTGGAAAAAGAATGCCGCCTCCGTCGTGGACATTTACAGATCACTGGTTTGATCCTTTCCCCGTCCCCCGTCCATCCGGCAGCCCCGAATCCATCAAACAAAATGTACCTGGCACCATGGCGGGATGCCTTCGAATGGCTGGAAAAAAGTACCTGTCCCCATATGGGGTGGTCGGGGCTGGGGGGTTCTGATAGAGTGATACCTGCAGAAAGCCAAAAACCATGACCAACGGCCGACAAGTCTCCCTGGTTGACACCGGGCAAACCGACTACCGGGATGCCGAGAGCATCCGACGGGCGGTGATCCGTTCTCTGGAGTTGCTGAACCTCCCGTCCGATTTTTTTCCGGAAAGAGCCAGGGTGGTTCTGAAGCCCAACTGGGTCAAGGAACACGACGAAAGGCGTCCGGGACCTGACTCATGGGAACATGTGGTGACCCACCCGCTGGTGATCGAAGCGGTTGCATCCTTTGCCGCCGAGCGCCTGAAACGGGGCGGAACAGTGGTGATATGCGATGCTCCCCAGACGGATTCCTCCTTCCGGCGGATTCGGGAATACTGTGGTCTGGATGCGATGATCACCCGCCTGTCCATGAATTTTCCGGACGTGAGCTTTGAGCTTCTGGACCTGCGGCCTGAGGAGTGGAATGCGGTCGATGGCGTGACTGTCTCGAAGACAATCCTGGACGGGGATCCCCTGGGCAGCACTCAGGTCAGTCTCAATGAGGCCAGTGAGTTTGTAGGCTACGGTGGCGAGGGAAGGCTTTACGGGGCGTCCTTCAACATGGACGAGACCAATCTCCGCCACAGGGGGACCACCCACGAATACCTTCTGTGCCGCACGCCCATGGAGGCGGATGTCTTCATCAACATCCCCAAGCTCAAGACCCATAAGAAAGTCGGGCTCACCTGTGCCCTCAAGAATCTCGTCGGGATCAATGCCAACAAAAACTGGCTGCCGCACCACACTGAGGGCACACCCGATGACGGCGGCGACCAGTTTCCCGCCAATACCTCGAAGGCCCGGCTGGAGCATCAGTGGATGGGACGGATCAAGCGGTTCCTGACTGAAAATCCGGTCTGGTCACGGTTATTTGTCCCCCTGAAGAAGGTCGGACGGCTTTATTTCGGCGACACCGGCAGGGTGGTGCGTTCCGGAAACTGGCATGGAAATGACACCTGCTGGCGGATGGTCCTCGATTTGAACAAATGTCTCCTTTTTTACAACGGAGAGGGGAATCGCAGGAGTTCTCCGCCGAAGTATCTGGCGGTTGTGGATGGCATTATCGGCGGTGAAGGGAATGGACCGATGGCACCGGACCCGGTTGGCTGCGGGGTTGTCATCGCGGGGACTCACCCGCTGGCAGTGGATATGGTTGCGGCCAGAGTTATGGGATTTGATTACCGGAGAATAAAACTTCTGGCCAATGCCTTCAGCATGCAGAAGCTCAACTTCGTCAATTTCACAGCTGAGGACATTGAAATCCTCAGCAACTGCTCCAGCTGGCAGGGGCCACTCCACCAGTTTGTCTCACCCTTCAGCTTCCAGCCGCATTTCGGATGGACCGGAGCAATCGAGGACACCGTCAGAGTGACCAACGAATGACACGGATACGACATGAGTCTTGAAGACCGACTTTACCCGCTTCTGGGCCTGTATCAGCAGATGCCTCAGGGACTGCGCTCGTCCATCGGCGCAGTCTACCGACTTCTGCCCGCCTCCGTGAAATGGGGCCGGTCCTATGTTGATTTCAGACGGCAGACACTGGAAATCGAATCATGGGATCCGGAGGAAGTCCGGGAATACCAGTTCCGACAACTCAAGAGGACCCTGAACAACGCCGCCAATTTCTGCCCATTCTACCACCAGCGATTCCTGGAAAGCGGATTCAATGTCCAGCGCCTTCGCGGTCCCGAGGACATGGAAAATTGTCCCCTCCTCGAAAAGAAGGACCTGGTGGATAATCTGGATGATCTGGTTTCCACGGACATCCCGCGCCGCCAGCGCCTCTACATCACCACCGGCGGGTCCACCGGAACACCTGTCGGATTTTACCTCCAGAAAGGCGTCAGCCGCCCCAGGGAGCAGGCCTATCTCGAGGCCATGTGGCGCAGGGCCGGCTACGAGGACGGCGACAGACTGGTCGTCGTCAGGGGCCATGTCACAGATTCCCGCTCTGCCGGTCGAATCGATTCATATGATCCCACCCGTGACTGGCTGATGCTCTCATCCTATCATCTCACTCTCGACCGGCTTGACGAGTATCTCGAGGCCATTGAGGGTTTTCGTCCGGATATTCTTCACATCTATCCCTCAGCGGCGCTGATCCTGGCTGAATATCTGGAAAAAACCCGCCAGCAGTGGCGCACACCCCTCAAGTGTGTGCTGTGCGGATCCGAGCGGCTCACGCTGCCCCAGAAGCGCCTGCTGGAGAAAACCTTCGGCTGCCGTGTCTATCGCTGGTATGGCCATTCAGAAAGAGTGGTGCTCGCCGGGGAGGGCCGGGAATCGGAGTTCTTCTATTTTTTTCCGACATACGGGCTGGTTGAGTTTGGTCCGGAGGATGAAGCGGGCTTCCGTGAAGTCATCGGCACATCCTTCCATAACATGGCCATGCCTCTGATTCGCTATCGGACTGGCGACTACGTCCGCCTTCTCGATGGGCCGGGCGAACGGGAATTGTTCTGGCCGACTGTCACTGAAGTATCAGGACGGGAGCAGGAGTTTCTGATCAGCGGATCCGGGCGCCGCATTTCCCTCACGGCTTTCAATATGCACAGTGATATTTTCGATGGTCTCTATGCCGTGCAGTTTTATCAGGACAGCCCCGGTTTCGCCGAGTTCCGATACCTGCCGACCCCGCAGTTTGACAGGTCGCGGCTCGATGAGATTCTCAGGGGCATCACTGAAAAACTGGGGGATGATTTCCGGGTTGAGTTGAAGGAAGTCGGTGAAACCGAGAAAACCTCCCGGGGAAAACACCGCTGGGTTGTGCAGAAGCTGGACCCTCTCTCCTTCAGTTAGGTCATCCTATTGACTGGTATATACCGCCGCCTGATCCATGTCAGCCGATCTGAAATTCTCCGGATGTGCCACTCCGTTTGCGGGACCGTTTTCCGGCGTGATCAGGGCCGGTTCAAATATCGGCCTCACCGGGCCTTCCGGCAGTGGGAAATCGACGCTCCTCAAGTGCTTCGCGGATCTGGTGGAACACCAGGGCAGCATCAGCCTCGGCGGTCGCCAGCAGACGAGCACTCCGGCAGCTGAGTGGCGGCGGATGGTTCGATACCTCCACGCGGATATTGTCTGGTGGAGTCATCGGGTC
Source organism: Verrucomicrobiia bacterium (assembly GCA_030425355.1). Classification (GTDB taxonomy): domain Bacteria; phylum Verrucomicrobiota; class Verrucomicrobiia; order Limisphaerales; family JAJOIW01; genus JAJOIW01. The sequence goes on along the minus strand of JAUIAG010000007.1, from coordinate 24,521 downwards.
AGTGATCATTTTTCAGCCCCGGGCAGGCTTGATCCACTCCTTGATGATCTCGGACTGGAGTCGTCGATACTGGATTCCGCTGCGGATTCTCTGTCCACCGGCGAGAGCAAGCGTCTCGGGTTACTGAGAGCTCTCCAGGATTCCCCGGAAGTTGTGCTTCTCGATGAACCCGCCAGTAACCTGGACGGGGACAATCAGGAAAAAATGCTGAATTTTCTCACGGAGTATCATCGGCACCGGAAGTGCACCATGGTGGTGATCAGTCATGAGCCGGCATGGCTCCAGCGTCTCTGCCATTCCACTGTGACAATCCAATCACTCCGGTCCGGATCATGAGCAACCCGCCACTGCAGTTCTGGCATCTGGGTGTCGGAGCGCTATCGATGCTTGTCATCGGTGTGTGTTTCTGGGTGACTCGGCTCGGTCTTGTGCGGTCCATGGCTGTTTCGGCGATCCGCATGTGTGCCCAGCTTCTGCTTCTGGGGCTGGTACTTGAGCTGCTTTTCGAGGGCAGGGTGTGGTGGTGGACTGTCCTGTTTCTTCTTGTGATGATCGTTGTGGCAACGCGGGAGTCGACACAGCGGCTGCGCCGGCGGCTGCAGGGCATTGCCAACCTCGTGGTGCCGTTTGTGAGCCTTCTCGCCGCCGCACTGCCTTATACCGCCCTTCTTGTTCTGGTGGTTTTCAGGCCACAGCCATGGCATGAGCCTTCCATCCTGTTGCCCGTCTTTGGAATGATCCTCGGAAATGTGATGAACACGGTCAGCCTCGCCCTCAACCAGTTTTTCCAGAACCTGCAGTCGGGCAGGCATATCATCGAACAGCGTCTGGCACTGGGTCATGAAATTGCCGAAATAACCCGCGGTTTTCGCGTGGATGCCGCCCGCACCGCCATGCTTCCCATACTCAATGCCATGGCCGTGACCGGAATCGTCAGTCTGCCGGGAATGATGACCGGTCAGATTCTCGCCGGTGAATCACCGGAGCAGGCTGTCCGCTATCAGATTCTTATCTGGTTCGGAATTGCATCCGGTGCCGGTGCCGCCTGCCTCATTGCCCTCCATATGTCGCTCCGTGCCGTCACTGACTCACGGGGCCGCCCCACCCGCATTTTCGAACGCCCTGAATGAACCGCTCACTCATGCCCATCGATGCTTGCGGAGCGTGAAAAATATTTTCAAAAGAATTTGACACAGGGATGATGATCCCTATGATTTCCTTTCCATTCGATGGATTAGACCTATGCCGAATAGTAAGTCAGCAATTAAGAGAACACGTTACACCGCAATACGTAGTGAGATCAACAAGCGGAACAAGTCACGTGCCCGCACCCAGCAGAAGAACTTCCTCAGAATTGTGAGTGAGGGAGACAGCGCTGCCGCTGCCGAACAGCTCAAAGCTGCCTATTCAGCTGTCGACAAGGCATGGAAAAAAGGCGTCTATCCGAAAAACCGCGCTAATCGAATCAAGAGCCGCTTGGCCAAAAAGCTGAGTTCTCTCGCTTCCTGAGAAGCAGCTCCCCTCGCATCGGGTAGATCCAGTAAATTTCCATCTCCAAATAATTTCTTTATGGTATGGGACCGGTTAACCGGTCCCATTTTTTGTGGCCACTGACTCCCGCGAGGACGAGGAAGATCCGCGGGTGGATCTTCGGGACTTTGGATTGCAAAATGAGGTGCAGTCGCTATCTTCAGTTACGAATCCACATGAGAAAATTACTGAGTGACAGATGGATAACCGGCTGTTCCAGACTGGCTGCCATGGCAGTTGTCTTGAGCACCATGGATATTTCGGCGGCGGAAGTGGCATTGCAGCTCAAGGGAGGTGTGTCTGCTGCGGGACAGGTCCAGTATATCGACGGACGCGGGATTGGCCTGATCCGGACAGGCGGTGGCGTCATCACCATCCCTGCCAGCCAGCTTTCCCCGTCCAGCCTGAAGGACTGGCAGTCATGGATCTCCGGCGACTCGATGCCGGCCGGAATTCAAGCCGACCACGATCTCAGTCTGCAGACGCAGGTCGGGACTCTGGCATATGACACCAATGAACTTTCCGTCTCCCCGGGGTCCATGGTCCGTGTTTCCCTCGTGAATGCGGATGACCTGCAGCACAACATCGTATTCAGCCAAAGCCCCGATGAGAATTCAGGGCAGGCGCTCGCCATGGCCGCCATCCAGCTCGGAGCCGAAGGGATGAGCAGACAATGGATTCCGGATTCGGACGGGATGCTGGCAGCCAGTTCCATGGCTGATCCGCATAAAACCGTCAGCGTATTTTTCAGAGCCCCAGAAGAAAACGGACTCTATCCCTACGTGTGCACCTTTCCCGGGCACGCAGCAGTCATGAAAGGCGTTCTGATAGTCGGAGAAGTCCAGGAAGCCGGATCAGAAGTCACTTTGTCCGACATCCGCTGGAAGGCTTACAAGGGGGCTTGGGACAGACTTCCTGACTTCGATGCCATGGAGCCCTCCAAATCCGGTACCCAGACGGGGCGCATGGACATGATGGCCATTGGTTACCGTGAAGAGTTCGGGGTGGTATTCAATGCCAAACTCAAGGTTTCGATGGCCGGCGATTATTCTTTCGGGCTCAGCAGTGATGATGGATCACGACTTTTTATCAATGACATCAAAGTTGTGGACATCGACGGGGTGCATGGCATGAATCCCCCAGTTCGCGGAAAGATCCGCTTGTCTCCGGGGGATCACGATCTGAAGATTGAATTTTTTGAGAGAAATGGTGGCGAAGGTTTGTATGCCGAAGTCGCTCCTCCGAGGGGAGCTGCCGTTCTTCTCACCCCCGGGCAGTCACCGGCTGCCGACAACACCGTCGGGATCCCGCTTTATCCCGGCGCCGGGCAGGCCATGATCTACCGGAATTTCATCGACGGCGTGGGAACAGCCCGCGGAATCGGTGTCGGCTTCAGTGATGGCATTCACTATGCGTACGACGCCCAGAACGGGCGGCTCGCCATGATCTGGAGAGGCGGTTTCATTGATGCCAAACGGCACTGGACCGGTCGCGGTGTCGGATATCAGCCCCCCTCCGAGGAGGCTGTTGTCGTTGATGCTCCCGGAGCCATGATGGCCGTTCTTGATTCGCCGGATGATGAATGGCCAGCCGATGACTACGTCGCCATGGGTAAAAGTGGCGACTACTCCGCTCCCGGCCGCGAATCGACATCCTTCCGCTTCCGTGGATACGACCTTGAGACCGACACCCGCAGACCCGTCTTCCTCTGGGAGTGGAATGGACTGAAGGTCAAAGATGAAATCCGTCCAGGCGGATCCACGGCCGATCTCATCCGCACTCTGACCATTGACGGGAAAGCGGACGTCGCTGGAAAGATCTTCCTCCGTGTCGGTGACGCCGGTGACGGACTGGAAGTTAAGACCAACCCGGCCCTGGTTATTCATCATGCCGACGACGGCCTTCGCGTCCCCGTTGCGAATTCGGGGAACTCCTCCTCCATCGAAATCCATTACAATCTCAAAAACTGACTCCATTCAGATGACAATGAATCCATTGATGAAGCACTTTGCCCTGATCGGTCTGATTCTGGCTGCCTGCGGCACTGCGGGCCAGGTCCACGCGGATGAAAAACAGAGCGACTATTACTCGATTCACTCCATCGAGCCGCCGCAGGGAGTTTTTCCCGAAGTCAGCGGACTCGAAATCGGCCCGGACGGGGAATTATATGTGGCCACCCGCCGGGGTGACATCTACATGGTCACCGACTATGGACCGGATTCGGATGCGCCAAACTGGAAGCTCTGGGCCCAGGGACTGCACGAACCCCTCGGGCTGTCGTGGAAGAATGGCTGGCTTTATGCCACACAAAGGCCGGAAGTCACCCGTATCCGCGACCGCGATGGCGATGGCCTGGCCGATCAGTTCCGAACCATCTCCGACCGCTGGGGAATCAATGGCGATTACCACGAATACGCTTTCGGCAGCACTCACGATGATCAGGACAACATCTGGGTGGTCCTCTGTCTCACCGGATCCGGAGGGTATTCCAGCGATTTCCGCGGATGGGCCGTCAAGGTGACTCCGGATGGGAAGATGATCCCGGTCGCCTCAGGGATCCGTTCTCCAGGCGGAATCGGCTTCAATGCAGAAGGCGATGTTTTTTACTGCGACAATCAGGGCCCTTGGAATGGTTCAAGCTCCGTCAAACACCTCGTGCCCGGGTCTTTTCAGGGAAACCCCTCCGGCTGGAAGGCCTATGATGAACTGTCTGAAAGCCTCCTGGGCGGTCGACCGGTCGAGCCAGAGAGCGGCAGCCGCATCAACACGGAAAGAAAGCGGGTCGCGTCCTACGTCCCGCCAGCCTGTATCCTGCCTCATGGCCGCGTCGGGCAGTCTCCAACCGGAATTGTAACTTTCCCGGCTGACGGAAGCTTCGGTCCATTTGAAGGGCAGCTGATGGTCGGCGAACAGACATTCTCAGAAGTCCAGCGCGTCTTCCTCGAAAAGGTCAACGGCGTCTACCAGGGAGCCGTCTTCCATTTCCTCGGTGGATTTGAATCAGGGAATATTGCACTCAAAATGTCCGATGACGGAGTGCTGATTACCGGCGGATCCGACCGCGGATGGGGCGCCCGTGGAGGTCAGCCTTTCGCCCTCGAAAGCGTCCACTGGAATGGCAAAGTGCCTTTCGAGGTCCGCGAAATGCGCGTCCTGCCGAAAGGATTTGAACTGACTTTCACTTCCAAAGTCGACCCTGAGACCGCCGGGAGCCTCGATTCCTACAAAATGCAGGCTTACACCTACATCTACCAGAGCAGCTATGGCAGCCCGGAAGTTGACCGCCTCCAGCCTGAAATCACTTCGGCAGAAGTCGCAAAGGATGGATTGTCCGTTCGGCTCACCGTCGAAAAGCTGACGCCGGGGCACATCCATGAGCTGCAGATGGCCGGAGTCCGCGCCGCCGACGGCCGTGAGCTTCTCCACGATACCGGCTATTATACTCTCAACGAAATCCCCGACGCCTCAGCCATCCGCTGAAAAATCAGTAACTACAGACCCATTTCTTCCTCACTCCGGGCCCCGTCCCGGATTTTTTTCTGCCCCCGCACAAAGGGACAGGTACTTTATGCCAGCGGCCAAAGTACCTGTCCCTTTGTAATGGCTGGGGATGCACGTAGAAAGAGCCTGTCCCCATGAAGGTCGTCCGTCGCGACCGGCTTGGAAAGCAGCACACAGAGGGACAGGTACTTTTTGTCCGCGGTAAAAGAACCTGTCCCTTTATGAGTGGCGGGGTGTTTACGCAAAAAGAACCTGTCCCCATGCGGGATCAGGCTTTTTCGAGCCAGAGGCACTGGAGGGGCTGGATGGTGAGGGACGGGGGGGCGATATCGAAGGTGGTGCCGGAGAGGTGGTCGGTGTGCGGGCCGGTCTCGAGAAATCCGTTGAGCTGGAGGGTGACTGGAACGGTTGAGAAATTATGGATACAGGTGACGGGGTTTTCGGCGCAGCGTTTGACGACGAAGAGCCTTGGGTCGATTTCGAGGATATTCTGAATGACGGTGGGGTTGAAGGCGGGGTGGCTGGTGCGGATCTGGAGGATTCGGAGGTATTCCTGAAAGATCCTGTAGCGCGGGTGCTCGGTATCGGAGAGGAACTGGCGGATCTCATCCGGGGAGAGCTTTTTGCGGTTGATTCTTCGATTGATGCCGGATTGATCCACTCCGTCGAGATCATTGGGCGATGCGAGAACCGAATGGATGTAGATTCCCGGGATGCCCTGGAGGGAGAGGGCGACGATCTGGGAGCAGAGGAACCGTCTGATCGAGTTGTCGGAGTAGATGTTGTCGCGGTCGGCGAGGGCGCTGTAGTAGGTGCAGTTCAGTTCATAGGGGCTTTGTGATCCATCCGGTAGGGTGCGGAATGAGACGCGTCCACCCCTGTCCTGAATGGCCTGGACGATGAATTCCAGCTCCGTGTCCTCGAGAATTCCCTGGAGTGGGCGGACTCCAATGCCGTCATGACTGGCGGTGAAATTGAAGAACGTGCATGAGTCCGGGAGCGATGGCAGGTTTCTGGCCCATTTGGTCAGGTGGGAGGCATCCTCGCGGAGCAGTCCGTGGAGAGTGAGAGGCGGCAGACTGAACTGGTAGACCATGTGGGCTTCATCCGCCTGGCCGAAGTAGGAGATATTCTCCCGATGCGGGACGTTGGTTTCGGTCAGCAGAATGACTTCCGGGGCTATTTCATCGAGGATGTTGCGGAGGAGCCGGATCACCTCATGGGTCATTTCGTGATGGAGGCAGGTGGTGCCGTTTTCCTTCCAGAGAAAAGCGACAGCATCCATGCGGATGATGGACGCACCGAGGCTGATGTAGTAGAGCAGGACATCGAGCATCTCGAAGAAGACATCGGGGTTGCTCCAGTTGAGGTCAACCTGGTCGGCGCTGAAAGTCGTCCAGACATGACGTGATCCGTTCCGGGTTTCCACCGCGGTTAGAAGCGGTGAGGTTCGTGGTCTTGTGACCATGGAGAGATCGGTGGACGGGTCCACTTCAATGAAATATTCGCTGTAAGGCGAGACACTGCTGATGTAGAAGCGGAACCAGGAGGACTTGGAGGAGACGTGGTTGAGGACCCAGTCGAACATCAGACTGAAATGATTCCGGAGCGAGGCGATGTCGGCCCAGGTCCCGACATTGGGGTCGACCTGGCGGTAGTCGATCACGGAGAAACCGTCATCCGACGACCATGGGTAGAAGGGCAGGAGGTGTATGGTCTTGAAGGCCCCCCGCAGATGATCCGTTGCGAAGCGGGTGAGGTTCTGCAGTGGCTGCTGGACTTCGTCTCCAAGCAGGGAATCCGCGTAGGTGATGAGGACGGAGTCCTTTTCGGTCCATCGAGTTGCCGGGGAGTCCGGGCGGTCCGGGACGAGGTTGATGCCGTATCGCCCCATGGCGAGAAGAAGGCGCTCAAGCAGCTGCTGGTTACTGGTGTCCGGGTAGAGGGTCGCCAGTCTGGCGGAGACTGTATCGATGAAGAGCTTGGGATAGCTGGGCTTGATCATGGTTGTCAGTCAGGCAGTGGAAGTTGAGGAAAGGAAACGTCGCTGGTTTCAATCCAGACCGGTGAGGCTGGTGATGAGCGTCCGCAGACTGCGTCGCAGGGCTGAGTAGCCGTAGAATTTTCGCGCCACCTCGTAATTATGGTCGACCATGGATTTGCGGTAGTCAGAGTCGGAGAGGATGCGCCGGACTTCGCGGACCACCCGGTTGGTGACAAACCCGTCCATGATCGGCAGCCTGAATCCCTTGGGTTCAATGTCCTGGGCGAAGATGGAATAGCGGTTGATGACCACGGGGACCCGAAAGTAGAAGGCCTCGAGGAGCGCGTTGCCGAAGCCCTCGTAATTGCTGGGGTAGGTGACCAGATCGGCGTGCGGGTAAATATCCCAGAGCGTGTAGGTTTTCCGGCCTTCCTGGTCCTTCTGACGGAATTCGGAGATGCGGTGATCGATGAACCGCAGGTCGACATTTTCCTCGTGGGCGAGTTCTTCAAGCATGTGACGGTATTCGAACCCTTCGTCGCCGGCTTCATGAGAGATCACCAGCTTGCATTTGGGATTGTTGAGAAGTCCGACGAGTTTGATGGCATGTTCGATGCCTTTGCGGGCGACGATCCGGGTTGGCTGGAGGATGAGGATATCGTCGTCACTCAGACCGATTTCCGCCCGGAAATCCCTGGCGTATTCATCCGGCTGCGGCGGATCGGCCTCAAAGTGGAAGACATTGGGGATGAGCAGCGAGGAGACTCCCTTGCGGAGGGACAGCTGTTCCTGGGCTGCCTGGTTGATGACGACGTGACGGATGGAATTGCCACGGGCCGGAAATGCCATATCCAGGTAATCGTGGACGGCATTGATGGAGAAGCGCGACCGTTCCCAGTAGAAGTCATGATGATGGGCAATGACCGGGATCTGCGTCTCGGCGATGAATTCGGTGACCGCAATGCCCAGCGGCAGGTGCATGGGGATGGTCAGCACATTCTGGGGAACGAGCAGATCGATGCCGAACCGGTCAACGAATTCATAGAGCGTCGACTTGAGGTAGTCGGCGACTTCGCGGATCCGGTGGGTGAGGAGCTGGGATCTTTTGGTGGTGCCCCAGATGCGCCGGTTGATCCAGTCTATCTCGGCATGGGCAAAATGGGCTTCGGGGACGCACATGCTGATGGCCGGGTCGCGGTCCAGCAGGCCGGCATACCAGTAGGAGACGTTGCGGTCTTCCCAAAGAACTTCAGCCCATTTGGCGCTCTCGAGGGACACACCGTCATTGCCTGCAAAACGTGTCGAGACAAATCCGACATTCAGACCGCTGGAATTGTGATCCATTGTTGCCATCACCTTGAAAAAATCGGGTTATAAGCGGGAGCTGTTTACACCGGATTGGAACCGGGAGACAGCTGGGCTTCCAAAGCCCCTGTCGGTTTCCTATAGTGAATTCATGGAAAGGCAAATGGCAACGCTGAATCCGATTCTGGAGAAGATCCCTCTTTTTCAGGAGGAGTTGGCGCGAAACAAGGAGATTCTGCTGGCCAATCTGGTGATGGCCGGTGAGATTCCGGCGGAGACATTCCGGGAGGCCCGGAAAAAGGAGTTCATGCTCGACCGGTTCCGCGAATGCGGTCTGGACAAGATCTCCACGGATGAGGTGGAGAACGCCTACGCCATCCTTCCGGGTCGGAGCTCCCGCAATATCCTTGTTTCATCGCACATGGACACGCTGTTCCCGGCCAGTGTCGACCACACGGTTCAGGTGGACCGGGATGTGGTGACTGGAGCCGGCGTGGCCGATAACAGCCTGGGCGTCGCGGTGGTGACATCCCTGCCCACGCTCCTGCAGGCCATGGGGCTTCAGTTTGATTCCAACCTGATCCTGATGGGGGCGTCACGGAGCCTCGGTCGCGGGAATATCGAGGGGATCCGTTTCTTCCTCGACAACTACGATGAGCCGATTGAAGCCGGGATCTTCGTCGAGGGAGTGGAACTGGGGCGGCTGAGCTACAATTCTCTGGGAATGCTGCGCGGCGAGGTGAGGTTCCGCAGTGAAGGCCAGCCACTGGCGGATGACTGGGTGCGTACAGGTATGATCGAACCTCTGGCCAATCTGATCGTCAAACTGCAGACTATTCCACTGCCTCACCGACCCCGAACCAATATCATTCTCGGATCGTGCAATGCTGGCAAGTCCTTCAACATGCCGGCCACCGAAGCGCGGCTTCGCTTCGAGGTCACCAGCGAGGAAATCGGGATGGTCAGCAGCCTGCACCAGCGTATCGATGAAATCATTCAGGAGGTGGCCAGTGAATCCGGCCTCGATGTCGATTTTGAGATTATCGCCCGGCGGCGGCCCGGCGGTATCGGCTTCAGCCATCCGCTGACATGGGCGACGAGGAAGGTGATGGATCATCTCGACCTCAGCCCGATTATTCAGCCGAGCATGGGGGAACTCTCGGCACTCATCGACAAGAAGATTCCCGGACTGACCCTCGGGATCTCCCGGAGAGCGACCCGTGCCGAGTCCGAGGAATCTGTCTACATCGAACCGATGTTTGCCGGTATCGCCCAGCTCATCGCCGTCATCAGTGCCATCGACGAAGGGATTTGCCATGAAAGAGAAGATTGAAAACTGGCTCGAGAAGAAGACATTCCATCATTCACAGTTCTGGGATCTGCTGAAACTCATCGAGCAGAAAGAGAAGAAGAATCTGAAGATCTCGCTGTGCATCCCCACCCTGAATGAGGAGAAGACCATCGGCAAGGAGGTGGTCATTTTCAAGAGTGAGTTGATGAACCGTTATCCGCTTCTGGATGAGATTGCGGTGATTGATTCGGGATCCACGGACCGGACCCTCGAGGTGGCGGCATCATTCGGTGCCAGCACCTACCTCGCCGAGGAGATCCTGCCCGAGGTGGGCCATCGACGGGGAAAAGGCGAAAACCTGTGGAAGGCTATCTACCAGCTGGAGGGCGACATCATTGTCTATGTCGATGCGGATATCGCCAACATCCACCCGCGGTTTGTATACGGCCTTGTCGGGCCGCTGCTCTATCAGGAGGACACCAAATATGTGAAGGCTTTCTATGACCGCCCGCTTGCCTTCTCGCAGGGGCTGCGTCCATCCGGGGGAGGCCGTGTGACCGAGATCCTCGTCAGGCCGTTGTTCAGCATGTTTTTTCCTGAATTGTCCGCCATCATCCAGCCGCTGAGTGGTGAATATGCCGTCCGCCGCGAGGTCCTCGAGAACATTACCTTCCCTATCGGTTACGGCGTTGAAACCTCACATATCCTCGACGTCTACCGCCGCTGGGGCATGGATGCCTTTGCCCAGACCGACCTCGACCAGCGTATCCACCGGAACCAGTCCACCACCGCGCTCGGAAAAATGTCCTTCGGCATCCTGCAGAGCTTTCTCACCCGCATGCAGGACTTCGGGATGATCAGGGAGATGGTGGAAATCCAGAAGGTCTACCGCCACTTCGAGGCTAAGGAACGGGAATATATCCTCATGGAAAAGGAAATCCGCGAGGAGGAGCGTCCGCCCATGGCGACCGTTCCGGGCTACAGGAAGAAATACAATCTTCCCGAACGCGCCTGATCCTGTCACATTAGCTGCAGCTCCAGGCACCCGGTACCGGTATGAAGATAGCCATTGTCCATTATCATCTGCGACGCGGCGGGGTAACGCGGGTGCTGGAGTCCTGTGTGCCGCTCCTGGCGGGTGCCGGCCATGAAGTAGTCATTCTGACCGGTGAAGCGCCGGTGTTTGGTTCTCCTCTCGAAAAATATGCCGTTGTGCTCGGGGCCCTCGGTTACGATCACCGCCTCGAGCCGGCAAATCTGGATGATCTGATGGGCCGCATGACCCGGGCCGCCGCCGAACGGCTCGGTGGCGGTCCCGATGTCTGGCATTTCCACAATCATCATCTGGGGAAGAACTTCCACGTCACCGCGGTGACAGGCGCCCTTGCCGCACGAGGTGACCGGTTGCTTCTGCAGATCCACGACTTTCCCGAAGATGGCCGCCAGATCAATTATTCCTGCCTGCGCTTCATCAGCGACAATGAGGGCTGGGACCGGTCGCAGTTCCTCTATCCCACCGGCACCCGTGGCCGGGTTCACTACGGTGTGCTCAATTCCCGCGACCGCGGGGCGCTGCTTTCCTCGGGCCTGTCGGCAAGCCATCTTCACAGTCTGCCGAATCCAATCGGCGCGCCATCCGTGGCTCTCGACCGCGAAGACAACGGAGTAAAGGTGAGGGACTCCATCTGCAAACGGGGAGAGTCGCGCTTTGTTCTCTACCCCAGCCGGTCGATCCGTCGGAAGAATATCGGCGAGGTCATCCTCTGGGGAATGATTGCCGCCAGATCCGGGTTTCCTTTCCATATCGGACTGACCCTTAAGCCGGAGAATCCCGATGCCATCGAGGTCTACCAGAACTGGAAGGACTGGACCCATGAGGTGGATATTCCGGTAACCTTTGAACTCGGACTGGACCCGCGCTGGACTTTTGAGGACCTGCTGTCCGCCGCGGACGGATTTATTTCCACCAGTGTCGCCGAGGGCTTCGGTCTGCCGTTTCTCGAACCGTGGCTGCTGGGCAAGGGCATCGTCGGCCGGGACATCCCGCATGTCACTGCCGACTTTGTGGAGCAGGGGATTGATTTCGGTGATGGACTCTACCAGTCCATCTCGGTGCCTCTGGACTGGCTTCACCAGCGGGGCCTTCGCTACGAGGATGAACTGGCCCGGTCGCTGGAGCAGAGTTTTGAGTCCTATGGCCTCCCCATTGACGAGGACAGTATCCAGGCAGCGATCCGCCGGCGCACCGCCAATGGCGTGGTTGATTTCTCCTCCCTCACCGAGAGGCAGATGAACGCGGTGATTTCTGTGATTCGTTCCGACTCGGACTTTGTGGATGCCCTGAGTCCGCACTCCCTTCCGGAATTTCAGTCCGGGTCTCTGATCGGGAAGAATGCCGCCCGTGTCCGCGAGAACTACTGTCCGAGGGAGTATGTTTCGCGGCTCGACCGGATCTACCATCAAATCCTTGAAGAGGACGGCGATTCCGGAGCCATCAGCGCCGACAGGGTGCTGCTCAGTTATCTTGATCCGGATCGGTTTCTGTTTCTTTGTTCCTGACAACAGCCCCGAGATTTGCATGCAGCCGAATGATTTGATCGACCCGCCGGATTCCATGCGGGAACTCGTTATGGACGTTTACCGGCGTCACTCCCGGCCGATCCAGGCGAGGCCTCCGGAAGGCGCGGAGAGCCGGGGGCAATGCCCGCAGGTGGCCGCCGTTTTTCTCGACGTCTACGGGACCATGGTCTGTTCCGGGGTGGGCGACATTTCCCTTTCTGAAGACCAGAGCGAGGACGGACATTTCTTCGATGCCGTCAAAGAGTCCTTTGCCGACTGGGAGTCGTGGGTGGAGCAGGCAAAACGCAGCCGGTTTTCGCCATCGCAGGCGTATCGTGAAATCATTCTGGAGGATCATCGTCAGGCCCGCGTGAAAGGTGTTCCCTTCCCGGAGGTTGATATTGCCGTTGTGTGGAGCCGCCTTCTCGATGAGTGGAGTCGCGAGGCCGAACTGGAAACTCCGACACGCCCGGCCCTGATGCGCGCCGCCACGGTTTTTGAATGCCTGTCCAACCCCGTGTGGCCCTACGAGGGCGTCTTTGAGTTTCTCGCCAGTCTTCGGGAGAGGGGCATTCCGGTTGGGATTGTTTCCAACTCCCAGTTCTACACCCCGATCATGCTGGAATTCTTCGGCGGTGGCCGCCTCGAACAGCTCGGGATTGATACCCGGATCTCCTCATGGTCCTATCTGGAGCGGATTGGGAAGCCATCCTCCGAGCTTTTCGCAAGGGCCGCAGCCCGTCTCATGCAGCATCACGGCATCGATCCGTCGTCGGCGCTCTTCATCGGCAACGACATGCTCAAGGATATGGTCGCCTCAAGTCAGGCAGGCTTCAGGACCGCTCTCTTCGCCGGGGACAGCCGCTCCCTCAGACTGCGCCGAGAGGACAGGCGCTGCCGCGACTTCGAACCCGACTGTGTCTTCACCAGCTGGCACGGGTTCAGGGTGCCGTAACAACGCCTTCCTGCGTCAAAGCCTGAATCCGGTTCAGACCGGCTTTCTGGGCTTCCTGCCAGATCCGCATGATCACACCGAAGGGCGCATCACGGTCAGCATTGAGGGCAATTCTGACTTCCGGATTTTTCCGGGCCACATCCTCGAAGACCAGGTTCAGCTCGTCGAGGTCCACCGGTTCACGATTGATGAAAATGGCCGGCGGTTCGGTGGTGACGGAGACAATGAGGATCTCAGGCGGTTCAGCCGGTGAGCCCGCCGCCGCCTTCGGGAGATTGATTTCAACGGTGGGGAACTGCCGGAAGGTGGTCGTTGCCAGAAGAAAAATGAGAACCACCAGGAGAATATCGATCAGCGGGACGATGAGAATCTCCGGGTTCCTTCTTGGGGCTCTGGTTCCAAATGCCATGGTGCCAATCAGATGCGGTGGTGGGCTTCAGGCGTCCGGGTGGTCAGCTGCCGCGGACATGGCCTTTTTCTCCCCGTCCTTCCCCGTCGCCTTCATAGATGCGCTTCAGAGCGGTGTCGCACAGTGATTCCAGATCCGAGGAGAGGATTTCAGCGCGCCGATGGAAAACATGCCAGCCGATAACACTGGGGATGGAGACCAGCAGTCCCGCGAAAGTGGTGAAAAGTGCGATTCCGATACCCCGTGCCAGATCCGAGCTGTCAGTGGCCGCGACGCTGTCAATAGAACCGAAGAGAACAATCAGTCCCTGGATGGTGCCCGCGAGTCCCAGCAGGGGCGAGATGGTGGTGATGATCTCAAGTCCGCGCAGTCCGCGCTGCAAACTCAGAGTGACCTGCTGTCCAGCCGACTGCAGCAGTTGGTGATTCACGGCAAAGCTCCTTGAACGGTTGGCGATCACCTGACCGACCAGGACCGCCGCCGGACTCCTGAACTTCCGACCGGATGGCAGTCCTCCACCCGAAACATCGCCCCGCTCCACCCAGTGAACCACCTCCTCCGGGATCACCCGTCCACGGTGAAGCTCCACGATCTTCTGGATGATTATGGCAATCGCGACCACTGAACACACCCCGATCGGGATCATCAGTGGGCCACCCTGTTTCAGTAAATTCCAAATCTGTGCTGCCATCACTTCATCTCTGCTTTTTTCTGTGACCAGATCCCGGTGGTGCCGGAAGAATCCATCCGGCCCGCTGTCCGCCGCTATCAGGGCCGCTTTTTGAACCGCCCCGACCTTCGCCTGCTGAAAACAGGTTCACGAATGTTGGAGTGCACCCCGCGGCCACCGGTCACGCGGTCCTGAATGTATAACGCGCCGGGACTTGTTTGCGAGCGTGATACTTGGTTTTGGCTCGTTCCACCGCAGATATTCCACCTGCGAACCAGGAATCAGGATGACTCGGCTGGATCCAGTCCCTGCCGCCAGAAGGTATTGATGCGATGGCATTCGCCGCGGGGGTGTTTCCCGCAGCAACATCTCAAAACCGGCGCGCTTTACAGAAACCCCCCTGTTGATCCTGCCATAGTTCATCAACTCCATTGACAGGGCCGGGCAGTGAGGACGGGCTCTTCATGAGCAGAAGGCGTCAATCGTCGGAAGAATCCATCCCTCGTTCCTTCTTTCCCCGCCATAGAATCATCAGAAAAACTGCCAGACAAAGTGCCAGCCCCCACCACGCCATGGGGTATTCATGCAGCGGGGTGGGCTTCCACGTGCTTCCGTATTCCGTTTCCTGGTAATGCCTTTTGACTTCGATACTCAGGACGGGGATCCCCACCAAAGTAGGGACAAAAATCGAAACGATTACTTTTTGAGCGGTGTTCATGGTCTTCAGCCAGGCAGGGAAGCCGGTGATGTGATCAGGATTTTCCCTACCTGGATTTTTTTCCTCGGTTCCAGGTTCCACCCATGGGCCGGCGTCTGGATTGGGTCCTCCATGCGGACCCGACATTGAACGCTGAAGCGGGGGCTGTGTTGACCGTAAAATGCATTGCATTGCGGAGCGAGAGAAACCTGATGGAAACCGGGAGCTGAGGGGGATGCGGTCTTATGGGCCATGGGCTGTGCGGGGAGGGGGCATCGAGTGATTGGTTTTGAAAAATGGGTCGTGGCGGTATATTAGTTTGTCTATGGAAAGTCCGCGAGTGTGGCTGTCATGGCTGAGTCTTCCTGTTCCGGTGTTGCTGTTGTCCGGGGTGTTGCTGGCACAGGATGCCGATCTGGGATCCCGGTCGGTGGAGGGGAATCTGGAGAAGGAGGAGGAACGGATTGCCGAGGCGGCCGCGTGGTTTGCCACGGGAATGGCTCTTCAGTCTGAAGGCAAGGTCGCCGAGGCCATGGATGCCTTTGCCAACAGTGCGAGTCTTGATCCCTCGAACCTCCCGGTGGTGGAGCAGGTGATCCCTTTTCTCCTTTCGGCCCGCAAGAATGACAAGGCCATTGAGATTCTTCAGAAGGCGATACGGATTTTTCCGGATCGCGATTCGCTTCGGTCTCTGCTGGGGATGACCTACATCGCCAGCAACCGTCTGGAAGAAGCGCTCGAACTCAACCTCGAGACCCTTGAGTCCAATCCGGATTCGATCACCGCGCTGCGGTCGGTTCTGATGGTTTATTTTCAGGAAGGCCAGGAGGACAAGATCGAGGAACTGGTCCGCAAGGCCATGGATGTGGAATCGCGGAGTCCGTCGGGATGGGTTCAGATTGCGGGAATACTCGCGCAGTTTGTGAAATCCGGGCAGGGGGAAGCGGAGAAACTGGGGCCTTGGATAGACGAATCACTGGACAGGGCAATCAAGGGGGCAGGGGATGACACAGAAGTGGTAGCCCAGGCCGGGACTATCTACGAGGAGCTGGGTCGGCGCGACAAGGCGATCAACTGCTACGAGCAGGTTCTGGAGCGGCCGAAAGTGCCCGGATCAGTCCGCACGCGTCTGGCCTTCCTTTACCTGCAGCAGGGGATGAACGACAAGGCCGGCGACCTGGCTGAAGTGATCCGCCGCGAGGAACCGCTGAATCCATTCGGCTACCGAATCAGCGGGTATTTGGCACAGGATGCCGATGAATGGGAGAAAGCCGCTTCATTTTTCTCCGATGCGGTGAAGTATGCGCCTGATTTCGAACCCGGCTATTTCGATCTTTTCACGGCGCTGCTGAATGGCGACCGGGTCGACAAGGCCCGCGAAACGCTCACAAAGATCGGACAGCGTTTCGAGCCAGGGTTCCAGTTTCATTATTACACCGGCATTCTCGATGCGAGGGAGAAGCAGTTCGAGGATGCTGTCAGTGCCTATGAGAAGGCACTCGCCGCGGCCTCCGAGTCCGAACCGCAGCGACTTACACATTTCTTTTATTTTCAGCTCGGCGTGGCGTGCGAGCGGGCGCGTAAACTCGAGGAATCCGAAAAGTATTTCACCAAATGCCTCGAGCTGAATCCGGAATTCAGTGAAGCCATGAATTACCTCGGCTACACATTCGCCGACAATGACATGAAACTGGACCGGGCGCTGGAACTGATTGAAAAAGCCGTGTCCATGGAACCGGAGAACCCCGCCTATCTCGACAGCCTCGCCTGGGTTCACTACAAGCTCGGCAATTACACCAAAGCACTCCGCTATCAGCTCAAGGCCGTCGAATTCTCAACCACCGATGATCCGATCATGTTCGATCACCTGGGTGATATCTACTTGAAGCTGGACCGTCCGGCCCGGGCCCGTGAGGCATGGGACAAGGCCATCGCGGTGGACGATGAGAATGAGGTCTCCGAAGGCGTGCGCAAAAAACTGAGTGACCTGCCGGCTGCCGATTGAGTGCCGGCGGGATCCGCCTTCTCCTGGTCAGATCCGTTCATCTCCTGCTCCCGGTTTCATTGGGCTTCGGCCGATCTGAATCGTCATGAATCAGCTGAATGAATGAATGAATGAATGAGTTCATCATCCGAGCCGGCGGGTGACTGGAGACAGTTCTTTCAGTCAGCCGGAACTCGACGGATCGGCCACCGGTCACTATCATGGTGGGGTATTCCAAAAAGTGACCATGATTCATCCCAGCCTCAAGCACAACCCGACCGCTGCCGGAGCAGCCTTCCGGAATTCAATCCTCTTTTCTATCTTCCTCACTATGATGACCTTACAAGGGCATGGGCAATCCGGTCCGGCGCTCAGCCTGTGGGAGGAGGCCGCCCCGGGTGCTCTGGGCACGGAGAGCCACGACATTCCAACAATCACTCCCTATCTGGCCGCTGATCCGGATGCGAAGGACAGTGGCGGCGTGACCACCGTTGTGGTTTTCCCGGGCGGTGGCTATGGAGGGCTGGCAGCCCATGAAGGCCATGACTATGCATTGTGGCTGAACCAGCAGGGCATGCATGCTTTTGTCGTCAAATACCGGCTCGGATCGCATGGCTATCGTCATCCGGTGATGCTGGGCGATGCGGCCAGGGCTGTTCGTCTTGTCCGTTTTCATGCATCGCGCTGGAATGTCAATCCGGCCAGGGTCGGGGTTATCGGCTCATCGGCAGGCGGGCATCTGGTCAGCACTCTGGCAACCCATTTTGATCACGGAGACAGCGGGGCCGACGACCCGGTGGAGCGCATGTCATCGCGTCCGGACTTTGCGATTCTCTGCTATCCG
Source organism: Verrucomicrobiia bacterium (assembly GCA_030425355.1). Classification (GTDB taxonomy): domain Bacteria; phylum Verrucomicrobiota; class Verrucomicrobiia; order Limisphaerales; family JAJOIW01; genus JAJOIW01. The sequence goes on along the minus strand of JAUIAG010000007.1, from coordinate 6,792 downwards.
GTGATCACCATGGGCCCCGGGACACACAACGGATCGCGCCGGAACCTTCTGGGGGACAATCCGGATCCGGCACTTGTCTGGGAGCTGTCCAATGAAAAACAGGTTACGCCGCAGACGTCTCCATGCTTTATCTGGCACACGGCCGAGGACGGTGGGGTGCGGGTCCAGAATGCCATTCATTTTGCGGCGGCTCTGGCGGATGCGGGAGTACCGTTTGATCTGCATGTGTTTCAGAAGGGCCGTCACGGAATCGGTCTGCAGGACAAGCCGCCTTTCGCCAACGCCCATCCATGGTCGGCTGATCTGCTTTTCTGGCTCCGGGAAAACGGCTGGCTGTGATCGTCGCACCAGCCCATAATCACTTGACCGGGGGCGAGCCTGAGGTGAACAATAGATCATGATCCAAAAGCAGTTTTTTCTGACCCTTCTGGCCTGTTCTGTATCCGCTTCACTCCATGCGGAGGACAAGGTCCTTCATGAATTTGAGAAAATCACGCTGAACCGCGAGTTCTGGGCCGAGGGTGCCGACATTGGTGATTTCAACCGTGACGGTCACATGGACGTGGTCAGTGGTCCCTACTGGTATCAGGGGCCACAATTCACAGCCAGGCACCGGATCTATGATGATGGCCGAACCTCGGACATCAAATGGTCGGAGAACACCCGCGAAGTCATCCGCGGATTCGCCGGCAGTCTTGGCAACCGCAACGAATACTCCAACAACTTCTTCGCCTTCGCTGGCGACTTCGACCACGATGGATGGGATGACGTCATGGTGGTCGGCTTCCCCGGACAGGAGACCTTCTGGTATGAGAACCCGGGAGAGGACGCCGCCGGAGACTGGAAACGCCATCTGGTCCTGGCCATCACCGACAATGAATCTCCCGCACTGATCAATATCGTCGGGGACGAAACCCGCGAACTTGTCTGCAATTCGGAGGGTTACTTTGGCTACGCAACCCCCAATCCGGAAGACCCGTATGCGGCATGGCACTTTCACCGGGTTTCAGAGAAAGGCGGCTGGCAGCGCTTCACCCACGGACTCGGCGTGGGGGATATCAACGGCGACGGCCGAATGGACCTGCTTGCCAGAGAAGCATGGTGGGAACAGCCGGCCGATCCGGACAACGGCACATGGACCCGTCACGATTTCCTTTTCGCTCCGGGTGGCAGCTCACAGATGTTCGCCACCGACGTCGATGGCGACGGTGACAACGACGTTCTCACCTGCCTCGCTGCTCATGGATACGGCCTCTGCTATTATGAACAGGTCCAGGAGGACGGCAAAATCACCTTCATTGAGCACACCTTCGTCAACAAGGAAAAGGAGGAGAATAAATATGGAGTGGCTTTTTCCCAGCCCCACGCCATGGCGCTCGTCGACATGAATAATGACGGCATCAAGGACCTGATTACCGGCAAGCGCTACTGGGCACACGGCCCCACCGGTGATCCCCGCCCCAATGACCCGGCCGTGCTCTACTGGTTTGAGATCCGCCGCACCCCCAGTGGTGTTGAATTTGTTCCACACCTGATCGACGACAATTCCGGTGTCGGCACCCAGGTCGAGGTCAAGGACGTCGACGGCAACGGACATCCGGATGTCATTGTCGGGAACAAAATGGGCGTCTTCGTCCACCTGCATAAAACCCGCGAAGTGACCCCCGAGGAGTGGAAGAAGGCCCAGCCCCAGCCGCTTTATTAATCTTTATTCTGAATTTGTGTTCTCCTGCATGGTGACTTCAGAAGCACCGGAGGACTTTCATAAATCCAGACACAGTTTTCATCTGCATCAAGAGACTCATGATTGACTTCAAAAAGAAAACACTGCCGCAGTGGACTCTGGCGGTTGCGGCGGTTTCCGCACTGATGGTCCTCGGTCCGGCCGGCGCTTCAGCCCGCGATGGCATAACACCCGTTGACAGCGACGGGAAACCGCTGAACCTGGGATTTGAAGAGGGGACACTCCGTGGGTGGACCGCCTCAGGCAATGCATTTGAGGGTCAGCCCATCAAGGGCGACACAGTAGCTGCCCGTCGCAGCGACATGAAGAGCGGCCACGATGGCGAATACTGGCTGGGTGGCTTTGAACTGCACGGGGATAATCGCACCGGCACCCTGCAGTCTGATCCCTTCAGGGTGACACACCCATTCGGCAGCTTCCTTGTCGCTGGCGGTGAGCACCGGGAAACGCGGGTGGAAGTGGTTCTTGAATCGACAGGAAAGGCCATCATCCGTTCATCCGCTCCCCAGACCGAGACGCTTCGGCCGGTGGTTGTGGATTTGAAGGACCACGTCGGCAGCAATATTTTCATCCGCGTTGTCGATGAAAAGGAAGGTCACTGGGGGCATGTGAACTATGATGATTTCCGTTTTCACGCGAGCCGCCCCGAGTTTGACAACGAGCTGGATCCGGAAGCGGTGCGCCGACAGTTTGATGTGCCGCCCCTTGATGAAGTCCTTTTTGCCGGACTTGAGGCTGATGAAGCGGCCCGGGCCGCGACCATGCCGGATGGGTTCAAGCTCCATGTCTTCGCTCACGAGCCAATGGTTCAGCAGCCCATTGCCATGGCGCTGGATGCCCGCGGTCGCCTGTGGATTGCCGAGGGTTATGCTTATCCCCGCCGGCGTCCGGAAGGCGAGGGCACCGACCGGATCCTCATCTTCGAGGACACCGATGGCGACCATACTTTTGACAAGCGCAGCGTTTTCATGGAGAACCTCAACCTCATCAGCGGACTCGAGGTTGGCTTTGGTGGGGTCTGGGTCGGTGCCGCGCCCTACCTGATGTTCATCCCCGATGCCGATGGCGATGACAAACCCGACGGCGATCCGCAGATTCTTCTCGATGGCTGGGACTTTCTGCGTGATACCCACGAGACCCTCAACACCTTCAAATGGGGACCTGACGGCTGGCTCTATGGCTGCCATGGAGTGTTCTGCCCGTCCCACGTCGGCAAACCCGGAACTCCGATGGAAGACCGCCAGAGAGTCGATGCCAGTGTGTGGAGATACCATCCGGTGCGGCACGAATTCGAGGTCTTCGCCGAAGGCACCAGCAACCCATGGGGTATTGATTTCAACGACTACGGCCACTGCATCATTGAAGCATGCGTCATTCCTCATCTGTGGCACATGATCCAGGGCGCCCGCTACCAGCGCCAGGGTGGGCAGCACTACAGCACCACCATTGAGGAAATGCGGCGCAATCAGCCGTATCTGGCCCAGGATGCCCCCGCCCACCTCAATCCGTTCATATACGAGGACATCAAGACCATTGCGGATCACTTTCATTACGCCGGGTCGCGCGGACCGCATGCCGGCAATGGCCGTTCGGACGCCGTTGGCGGTGGCCATGCTCATGCCGGACTCATGTGCTACCTCGGCGGCAGCTGGCCGGAACAGTTCCACGACAAGGCCTTCATGGGCAATATCCACGGTCAGAGGATCAACATGGACATTCTTCATCGCGAGGGATCCGGGTATGTCGGCTCCCACGGCGAGGATTTCCTCAACTTCAATGACCGCTGGTCCCAGGTGCTCAATTTTCTCTACGACCAGAATGGTTCGGTCTACTTCATCGACTGGTACGACAAAAACCAGTGCCATCACAACAATGTGGATGGCCATGACCGCTCCAATGGCCGGATCTACAAGATGGTCTACAACAACGAACAGTGGACACCCGTCAACCTCTACCGGAAATCGGATATCGAACTGGCACGATTTCAGGTTCACAGGAATGAGTTCCACGTGCGTCAGGCCCGTCAAATCCTCATGCACCGCGCTGCCGCCGGCACCCTGGACGGCCAGGCGGTCCGTCGTGAACTCAACACCATACTCAGCCGGGAATCTTCGGTGCCCCGCCGGCTTCGGGCGCTCTGGACACTTCAGGCAACTGGACTGATTCCTGAACGGCAGCTGCTTTCACTGCTCAACGACCCCAGTGAACATATCCGCGCGTGGTCCGTTCAGTTTCTGGCTGAAAGCAACAACCCCGGTGATGAAGCACTTGAAGCCTTTGCCCGGCTCGCCGAAGAGGATTCCTCGCAGCTGGTGCGGCTCTATCTCGCCAGCGCCATGCAGCGCACGCCATTGGACAAACGCAAGCCGGTGCTTCTGAATCTCATTGCCCATGCAGAGGATGCAGATGATCACAACCTCCCGCTCATGTACTGGTATGCCCTTGAACCGGTGGTCGGATCGGACCGCACTTTTGCCATCCAGGCCATGGCCGGTGCGAAGATTCCAAAGCTTCGGCAGTTCACCACCCGCCGTATCGCCACCACTCCCAGAAGGGACGTTGCCAGCTCCGGGACAGACCGATAATCAAAGTCTCCGGACTGCCCTGCCATTCACTCCGATTGAGACCGAATCGCTGATCAAAATGAAATTGAATAAATTGAAGACAGGCGGGTTTGTGCCCGCTTTTTTTAACTCCGCTCTGTCGGCTGTCGTGGTTGTTGCCACGATGCTGATGCCGACCGGACATGTGAGAGCTTCTGATCCGGAGACACTGAAGTCGATCGTGGAACTGATGGTCCAGGTTGACGACCCGCAGTTTCATCTCGACCTGCTGAAGGGAATGGCGCAGGCACTGGAAGGCCGCCGTTCGGTTCCCGAACCGGAAGGATGGCCCGCCGCTGAGAAAATGCTCAAGCAAAGCCCGTCCGGGGAAGTCCGGACTCTGGCAAGGCAGCTCGGGGTGAAGTTCGGCAGCGGTGACTCCATGAGGGACCTGCGTGAAACAGTCCGCGATCCACAAGCGGAAATCTCTGCTCGCGTCGCCGCACTGGAGACCCTCGTTCGCGCGCGTGATTCAGAGATCGCATCGAGCCTTCCCGGTCTGCTGAGCGTGGAGGCATTGCGCATTCCCGTGCTGAATGCCATGTCCGGCCTTTATCAGGATTCCTACCCTGCGGCCATCCTGAGCCAATACCCGCAGTTCTCGGTGGATGAGAGGAAGATCGCGCTGAACACTCTGGCGGCTCGTGAGTCCTCCGCACTGGCACTGGTCCGGGCTGTTCAGGACGGGCAGGTGCCTTCCCGTGATCTTCGCGCGGAACTGGTCCGGCAGCTGAGACAGTTTGAAATCCCTGAGATTGCGGAAACCCTCAACGCCGTCTGGGGCAAGGTCGAGAATACTCCGGAAGCCAAACTGCAGGAGATTGAGAAATACCGCCGGGTCTACCAGGCTGGCGGGTCTCTTCCGGGAGATGCATCGCGCGGGAGAGCCGTTTACATCAGGCTGTGCTATCAGTGCCATGAGTTGTTCGAATCCGGCGGGAACATCGGTCCAAGCCTTACCGGCTCCAATCGTGCAGACCTTGGGTACATTCTCGAAAACATTGTCCATCCGAATGCGGTCGTCCCCAACGACTACCGCACCACCACCATCGAGACCACGGACTTCAGGGTCCTGTCCGGAATTCTCAAACAGCGCACCGCCGATTCAATCACTCTGGCCACCGTCGCCGGTAATGTGGTTGTGCCACAGGATGAAATCGAAAGCATGGACACCGCCGCCATTTCCATGATGCCTGAAGGACTGCTTCAGGGGCTTGATGATCAGGAGGTCCGCGACCTGATTTACTACCTCAAGTCACCGGCCCAGGCGCCCGTCATGGCCACCGCCGAAACCGCCGGCTTTTTCTTCAACAGCAAGGACCTTTCCTTCTGGAACGGGAACCCCGAACTGTGGCAGGTCCGGAACGGGGAAATTATCGGATCGGCCCCCGAAGGGCTGCAGCGCAATGAGTTTCTCATCAGCGAAATGAAGCTCGCCGATTTCATCCTCGAATGCGAAGTGAAGCTGACGCCCAACAGTGAGAATTCAGGTATCCAGTTCCGCAGTCAGCCTATCGGCGATGGCGAGGTCAGGGGATATCAGGCCGACATCGGCGCCGGCTGGTGGGGTAAGCTTTATGAAGAGCACGGCCGTGCCCTTCTCTGGGACAAGTCGGGCGAAAAGGCTGTCAAACCTGGAGAGTGGAACCATTACAAAATCCACGCCGAGGGCCATCATATCCGGACATGGATCAATGGGGTGGCCTGTGTCGACCTGGCGGATCAGGAAGGTGCCCTCTCCGGAGTTGTGGCTCTCCAGCTGCACTCCGGCGGCCCGATGGAAGTCCGCTTCCGGAACTTCCGGCTCAAGGTCCTCGCCCCATGAATTGCCGGCCGTCGCGAATCCCACTTCCGATGCTCATGCCCGCGGCAGGAAGCAGACTTTTGAAAGTCACTACGGCGATTCTCGTTTCCGCTGCTTTGTCGGCCCTGGTGGTATCCCCCGCATTGGATGCAGAGACCCCGGAGAGAGGAATGGTTCGCGATGTCTCGGAAGGCCTTCAACAACTGATCGGGGAGCATCCGGATGTGGTGCCTTCTCTGGCGGTTGCCGCCATCGAGGACGGATTTCTGAAGCTCCATGGTGTGGCTGGAATCCGGCGCATCGGATCCCCGGAAGCTGTCACGATCCGTGACAAGTTTCATCTGGGGTCGTGCACCAAGTCGATGACCGCCGTTCTCGGAGCACTGCTTGTGAAGAATGGGCAGCTTTCATGGGACACGACGGTTACGGATGTTTTCGGGGAGTCGGTGGATATTCACTCCGATTACCGTGGTGCGACCCTGCGCCAGCTGCTGTCCAACACGGCTGGATGCCCCCGGGATGTGCCGGGCATGCTCTGGGGCGCACTGTGGCTTATGCCCACCTCCGATCCACAGGCACAGCGCAGCGTCCTGCTCAGGGGCATTCTCGGAAAACCGCCGGTCTACAAACCCGGTCAGGGC
>JAUIAG010000290.1 GCA_030425355.1 Verrucomicrobiia bacterium | reverse complement strand
GCCATGGGATCCCCGGATTCAGTTCATCGAAATGGCCGACCGACTTCTCAAGGAGCGTTTCGGTCAGGCACTGCCGGGCATCTCGATGACCAACATCGCGCTGTTTCCGAATAATATCTACGGTGCGGAAATACATCAGGTGCTGCAGATGTGCGCCAATATCGTGGACAGCAACTTCCACGGGGAAGCAACAGAGCAGCGCCAGGTCCGTCTGAGTGATGACGATGTTTTCACCTTCCCCATGGTATTCAAACCGGCCCTTGCCACCGGTGCGGACGGGTCCATCTTCATCACTGACTGGATTCTGCTCGGCCCGAACGGCAACAGGGCCGTAATGAATGAGCCATGGTATGACCTTGAGAATACCGATGACGTGAGCCGCCTGCAGAGTGGATTCCAGCCCAACGCCAACATCTATGGGGTTCCCTATGTTGTTGCCTATCGGTCCCGGGTGCCGCAGTTCAATGAAGTTCTCTTTGAGACGCATGCCCAGGTCACCAGAAAAGTCGCCGTTTCGAAGCGCTCGCCATTCGAAACCTTCGACAGGCCCAAGGTCTTCCAGCAGCTCCACTATCTCAGTATTTCGAATGTCGTCGGCTATGAAGTGTGGAACGCTTTCCGTTCCTCCTTCCCGCGAACACTCACCATGGTGGCAACCAATGATTTCGGTATCGGTATTTTCAACCGCGGTCAGCTGGTGCGCACCCGCAACTTCACCCGTTCCAATATCGAGGAGGTTCCTGCCGGGTCGTGGGCGCCGGCGTCTGATTCCACTTTTGCCACCACCTCCATCAAGGATCCGTCCTTCCGCATGCCTATTCTTGGAGACTATATCAGCGCCACCAACGAACTTTTCCTCACTTCGAACAACTCCCTGACTGCCACCAGTGAGTCGATATTCGAGGACAATCTTCTCCCGGTTCAGATCGAACTGGCTGTCACCAACCGTGTGACCTACCTCATGTTCGATGAGGAAACCGGGCACATCCTCGATTTCGTCAATCTGACACCAATGCGGAACACTTACCAGCTCTCCACCGAGCTGCAGAACCAGTCCAATTTCTGGCTGACCAACTCGTTCAATTATGCACAGGCCACCACCGCCATCAATGAGGGTATTGCCAATCAGGTAACCGAGTCCCTGAATGGTGCCGCCAATGACTGGAGACCGCACAGCCAGGACGCCATTGACGGCGACGACAAGGCCAAGGCCATCCAGGCCTTTCAGGAATTCATGGGAGTCAGCAGCGGCACAGGCGGAAGGACCAGCATCCCGCGCACCACCCGCTCCATGCAGCTTCCATACAGCCCGACCTCCAAATTCCGCTGGAGAACGATTCTCCAGGCCAACGACCCGTTCGTGCACTACACCCTTGCCGATCTGAATGACATTGCCCGTCCAGGAGATCAGGCACAGTTCATTCCTCTGACCCAGTTGAACAGCACGGTGGTGACCAATAACAACCTGCTTGCGCTCAACAACCGTTACGATCCCTGGGGCGGAAATCCGGCCAACTCGGCTCCTCAGTCTTCGATGAACGCCAGCAATGATCCCAGAAACCCTGCTCTCAAAGACCCGGGGGTCACCGAACCGTCACTTTTCTCGTTCCCCGAAAACAATAAAACTCTCGGCCACAAATATGCGAATATCGGCGCGCTCGGGGCCATCCACCGCGGCACACCATGGCAGACCATCTACCTCAAGAGCGAAGGACCCGATAACAACCGGATCACCGACCAGATCTGGCAGAACTGGTCAGGACACCAGCAGTTCCGGTTCACCCATCCCACCAATGACTGGGCCGTGCTGGGACATTTCACAACTTCTCTCAACGACAATTCCACCCGGGGACTCCTCTCCGTCAACCAGACCAACCGGGCGGCATGGTCCGCCATATTCGGAGGAATCCGTCTGAGATCGACGGCCGCAGAGCCCATCGAGGACCAGGTGATCACGCCGGCCACCGATGAGATCTATTCCATCATCGACGGCATCAACGCTGCGCGCAACCGGATTCCCCCCAACACTCCCGGCGGACTCAGCCTGTTCCCCAATATGGGCAGCGTGCTCTCCACTCCGGAACTTACCTTTCTTTCCCCCTACCTGGGCGATTATCGGAATGGAGCCGTCACTGACGAGGTCTTTGAGGCGATACCGAGAAAAATCCTTTCGCTGCTGAAGGCGGATGATCCCCGGGTCGTGGTCTATGCCTACGGCCAGGCTCTCAGGCCTGCCGACCGGTCCGTTGTGGCCAGGGCCGACCAGTTCAACGGACTGGTCACCAACTACATCCCGACCAGTGAATACGTCACCAAGACGCTCATCGAATTTTACTTCGACCAGAATGGAACGCTGCGTCACCGAACTGAGGATTTCTCCCTCATCAGCCCGACTGAGTGAAATTTGAAACATTTCCGGTCGTCATCAATGGATTCAGGCTCACACACTATCTATGCCCATCCCGCATCCGGGTTTAACTCCTTGGCCGCGAGGGATTTATAAATTACTTTAAAATCGGAACCGTCTCCGTGCTGATGCCCGTCGCAGGGATTCGCATCTGATCCTGCAGGGGCAGGGAACCGGTTCCGGGATCATGGAACATCGCTATGCGACTTTCACGTCACATATTTATCATCGCCAGTCTCACCGTGGTGGGAGCCGTCCTCATTGGATGGCGTCTCAATCAGCCGGTTTCTCACGGTCACTCCGGGCACCAGACCCGGTCGGATTCCGAACTCCGGGACAACCCCGAAACAGGGGCTGCCGGCAAGGGCTCCGGCTCAGTCGACAATGCAGGAGCAGAGGGTTCCGTCGGAAGTGCCGGTCCGGGCTCTTCCTCCTTCAGTCTGGTTTCCTCCGATGACGGCAGTGCCGCTGATGATACTGATTCCGTCAGTGCCTCCGGTGGAGGGTCGACAGCATCCGCATTGGATTCGATTGAGAAAGAACGCCACCCATTCCGCCTGCGCAACACCAGCCGGACTCTCAATGAACTGGTGCAGTCAGAGACCGCGATACTGCTCCAGAACGCCAGCCTCGACACCACCGAGCCGGTCGAGCTGGCGATCCCCGACCATCTCCGCGCCACAGGGCCGGTTGGAGCATACGTCGTTCAGTTCAATCACCGACTGACCGGTGAAGACTATGTTCAGGTCGGAAAAAATGGTGGAAAGGTCGTCTCCTACATCCCCAACAACGCACTTCTCGTAGAGGGCAGGGCAGAGAACATCGAATCGATGGATGGACTTGCTGACGTTCAGGCAGTCATACCGTGGGAGCCCTATTTCAAGTTCAAGGAAAGGCTTCTTGAGAAAGCCGTCCGTGCCGAACCGCTTGAGAAGGGCCATTTGGTGAGTGTGGTCGGATTTCCCGGCAGCGCAGGGTCCCTTGCGTCCGAACTGGAACAGACCGGTGCCGCCATCCTTTACACTGAACGAACCCCGTTCGGCCCTGCCGCCATCCTCAGGCCTTCAGAGGAAAACTGGATACAGCTCGCCATGAGCGACAAGGTCATGTCCATTGAACCGGTGGTCGAGCGGGCTCTGATGAACGATCTTGCCCGCACCCGGCTTGGTGTTGCTCCGGACACAGTGACCCAGACCAATTACCTCGAACTCACCGGTCGCGGGATTCCGGTCAACGTGAATGACACCGGTGTGGACGCCAGCCATCCCGATCTCGCCGGCAGAGTGACTCCAGGGGATCCCACCGACACCTCCACAACTGTGGATTCCGACGGTCACGGCACACACGTTGCCGGCAGTATCGCCAGTAGCGGACTCAGCTCCCCAGGCCCCACCGAGGACGGTGAACCGGCCGCCTTCGGCTCAGTCGAGGACGCCAATTTCCGCGGTATGGCCCCCGAGGCTTCCATCTACCCGCTGCCCATTTTTCTGAATATCGGACCGGCAAAATCTGATACCTATCTCATCGAGCGGGCCGCCGAAGTCAACTACGTCACACTGGACCGCGAGAACCCCATCATCTCCAACAACAGCTGGGGATACATCGGACTTTTTGACTATTCATCATCCTCAGCAAGTTACGACGCCGCCGTCCGGGATGCCCTGCCGGATCTGACCGGAGACCAGCCCATCGTCTACCTTTTCGCCGCCAGTAACGAAGGCCAGGGAGATGCAAACGGGTTGGGTGGACTGCCGGATACAATCTCCGCTCCCGGCAACGCCAAGAACGTCATCACTGTCGGCGCTATTGAGAACTTCAGAAGCATCACCAATAATTTCACGGTCGGACCGGAAGACGACGAAATTGAGCTGATTGCTCCATTTGAAGATGACACCGACTCCGAGAATCAGGTCGCCAGTTTCTCCAGTCGTGGAAACACCGGCATTGGCACGGAAGGGGAATACGGACGATTCAAGCCTGACGTGGTTGCCCCCGGAACCTACATAATCTCCGCCCGTTCGGGTCAGTATGTCGACCCGACCGAGGTCCTCGAGCAGGACATCCAGTATCTGCAGAATCAGGATTTTCCGGAGGGCAGACTGTCCCGTTATTCAATTGTGGTTCCTGTCAGCGCTGTGGAGGTGACCATAGAAATTCTCGATAACAACGTCCCGCTCGATCCGAACACTGTTTCTCTCCCGCTTTACGCCGAGTATGACGAACTGCCGACTGTCCAGAATTTTGTCGGAGTCAACAGCTTCACGGCTCCGGGGGATATCGTCCTCAATCCAGGCCGGGTTCTCAATTATGCTGTGGGCAATGATTCCGGCGATGACCGGATCTACACCATCCGGATTATCACCACGATTGCAGTTCCGGGAGGTGGCGACCAGACGGATGCCCTGACACAGATGAATGAGCGGCTGGAGCCCCACTACCGGTATTCGTCCGGAACCAGTATGGCAACACCCCTCGTTTCCGGTGTGGTCACGCTCATGTCGGAATACCTCGAACGCAACGACTACACTCAGAGTCCGGCACTTCTCAAAGCTCTCCTTATCAACGGTTCGCGCACCGTCAACAACATTTACTCTTTCTACACCCGGGACCTGATCAACTACCAGGGATGGGGACTTGTCAACCTGACCAATGCCCTGCCGGCAACTCCTTTCCAGGAGGAGGCATCTCCCGTGCAGTTTGTGGACCAGTCCGTTGAAAATGCCCTCAGCACCGGTGAGGAGCGGACATGGGAGCTGACCCTCTCCGAGGAAGCCCTTGAAAGCGATCTGCGTGTCACCCTCGTCTGGACAGACCCGCCAGGCAACCCCAACGCCGGTGTCAAACTGGTGAATGACCTCGATCTTGTCGTCACCAATCTCAACCAGACCAATCACTTTTTCGGCAATGACATCCCGGTCGAAAGTGACTACAACCTTCCCGTGGCCGAAACTTCGGTGCCCGATACCATCAACAACGTTGAAAATATCTTCCTGCGGGCACCGCTCTCGACCAACTACACCATCACCGTCAAGGGCAGCCGGGTTAACGTCAATGCAGTCCGCGGGCATCCGGATGGAATTGTTCAGGATTTTGCACTCGTGGTCAGCACCGCCAATAATGCCTTAACCAATGCCATCTCCATCAAACCGGCCAGCACTCTCATCACCGGCACGCCTGATCCAGTCACCATCACCAATGGCTTCGCTCTTCTCAACCAGCGGACCTCAGCCAATTCTCCCCTGATCGGTGAAGGCGGCGGCCAGACCAATCAATGGAAGTTCTACGTATTCACCAACACCTTCGTCGAGGTGGAGAATGCAGTCCTCACCAACGGTCAGAATGTTGCCTTCACAACATTCCTTCCGCCGAACCTGTCTGACCCCGGACGGAACCTCTCGGCTGATGTCGACCTCTATGTCTCCCGCGGCGATGCCGGACTGCTTTCGCTCAATCCGGCATCCCTTGCAGCCGCCGACAAGTCCATCCAGCAGGGCGGGACGGAGTCGATTATCTATGAGGATGCCGCAATCGGGGAGGTCTTCTACATCGGCGTCAAGGCCGAAGACCAGAAGGCCGCTGAATTCGCCATCATCGGTATTTCCACTGACCAGCCTTTCTCTCTGATTGATGACGACGGCAACCTGCGCCTTAACGGTTTTCCTGTGGGACGCCTGATCGAGGACGGCACGCCTCTCCAGCCCGGATACGAGCCCATTATTGTCCCGTCCGGCCAGGACCAGATCATCCAGACGGTCAGGGCCCAGGTTTCATTCTATTCAGAAAACTTCGGCGACATACTTGGAAACCTCAGTCACAACAACCAGTTTGTGGTTCTCCATAACCACAGCCAGGATTTCGGTCTTCCGCGAGTGAATGGAGTGGCCAATCTCAATGACACGTTCACTTATGACGACAGTGACTCAGGTCAGGTGGTCACAGTGGGTGTGCGCAGTTCCGACGGTCCGGGAAATCTCAGCAATTTCATCGGTGAATCAACCAGCGGTCCGTGGATCTACTCATTGTTTGACAATTCCCTGAACAACCAGACCCG
>JAUIAG010000289.1 GCA_030425355.1 Verrucomicrobiia bacterium | reverse complement strand
CTGACGAGATAAAGCTTCGCCTGGCGCGCATAGTCAAAAGGCGAACCGAGCTGGGCGCAGTCCATCCGTGCCGCCCCAATGCGACCGCAGAAATAACTCAGACCGGCCGGCCGTGACCCGCCAGGCGAGCCGCCCCGTCCATGGCGCGATGGCATGCCCTGTTCCGGCACCGCCCCGGAATCGGTGCCGTTGTCTCCCTTGGCACTGGCTGCATCCCGGTCCTCGCGGGTGGAGAGCGTGGCACTGGCCATCACCACCGAGGTCCCCGACTCAAAAAGCCTTGCCCGGAGATAGGCGGAGATGTCCATCGGAGCCGAGTTAAGGCTGATGTTGCGGTTCTGCCTGCCGCTGCGCTCCACCCAGAAGACAAATCCCGGCGGTTTCTGGGAGAGAAAGTCCGCTATGCCTTTCTGGATATCGAGAAGCCGCCTGCGGGACTCGAGCAGTTCCTCGGCCCACGAACGCTCGGATGAAGCCTCAACACAAAGTTGCAGCTCATCACACAGCTGATGGATGGCCAGGCTGATTTCATCGGGGACGATATCCGGACGGCGGATTCTCATCTCCTTCCACTGGGGCGGTTCACCGGCCTGCGTTTCATCCCGCGCGGTACCGGAGCCCCTGACTCCGTCCCGCTGCAGGGCCAGCTGATTACAGGCCTCCTCCACCGAATCAAAAAATGTATCCATGGAGTCGAGGAGTTCGCCGACCTTGCGGGTCAGGGCATTTTCGGTCACGCCATTGACCAGTCCCTTCATGGTTCGGGGATTCCATATCCGCTGCAGCGTGAAACGGATCTGGGCACTGGTGAGGCCCATGCCAACATGGCGTGAGGCGACATGCTCGACCGTATGCGCCTCGTCGAATATCACGAAATCATTCTTGAAGAGAATCCCTTCCTCATTGCGGTCTTCCTCAATACCGCCGAGATGAACGAAGAACAGCGTGTGGTTGACCACGAGGATGTCGGCAGAGAGGATTTTGGAGCGCACTTCCTGGTAATGACAGACTCCGTGGTCATTGGCAAAGCTGCTCCCGGCCCCGCATTTCCGGGGCGTACAGATGCCGCGTTCAGAACACACCTGAGCCCAGACCCGTGAATCCGGCTCCACGGGAAGATCGGAGAGGCTCCCGTCCTCCGTGGATTTGGACCACTCGTAGATGCGGTGAAGATCCTGAATCTCGCTCGAAGTGAAGAGCCGGTCAGCCATCTGCAGAGCGCGCTGGAGCCGCAGTCTGCACAGGTAATTCTGGCGGCCCTTGAGCAGAAGAAACTGGAACGGAGTATCCGCCATCAGGCGCTGCAGCATCGGAAGATCCTTGCCGCACAACTGCTCCTGCAGGTTGATGGTGTTGGTGGAAATGATAGCCTTCCTGCCACTCTGCCGCGAATAGAGGATGGCCGGGACGAGATAGGCCATGCTCTTTCCCACTCCGGTCCCGGCTTCCACCACCAGATTCCGGCGTCCGGTCAGAACCCCCGCCACCCGGCAGGCCATCTCCTGCTGCTGCGGGCGGTATTCAAAATTGCTGAAGCCCGACAGCGGGCCCTCCGGAGAAAAAAAATGCCTCACCTCCTCGACAAGGCTTCCACTGCCCTCCGTCGGAGGAATCTCAGCATCATTAAATCGAATCATCTCTCAGGCGGAATATTCTATGCCGATACGTGCCGGCCACAATAAAGAACTCCCGGTGCATCGCCAGGCGGGCGGCTGCAGTGCCGTGGATTGCCCCGCCGCGCCTTCTTCTCTATGCTTGGGGTATGAAAGCAGCGTTCATTCACGAGCCGGGTCCCGCGGAATCAATTGTCATTGGTGATTTACCAGACCCACGGCCCGGAGAAAGGGACATCGTCGTCGAAGTCAAAGCCTCCTCCGTCAATCCCATCGATATTTACATCCGCAGTGGAATGATTCCTATGGATCTTCCGCTTCCATTTATCCCCGGATGTGACTTTGCCGGAATTGTCAGGGCGGTCGGGCCGGGTGTGCAGTCATTCGCTCCCGGAGACAAAGTGTGGGGCTCCAACCAGGGACTCCTCGGGCGCCAGGGAACCATGGCCCGACTGGCCTGCGTCCATGAACACTTTGCCTACCCGATTCCCGAAGGTGTTTCCTTTGAACAGGCCGCCGCTGCCTCGCTCGTCGGCATAACCGCATCGATTGGTCTTCACCAGAAAGCCTGCCTGAGCTCCGGTGAGAAGGTCCTCGTTTCAGGCGGTGGCGGAGCCATCGGGTCGATGGTCATCCAGATGGCGGCCGCGGAAAAAGCCAAAGTCACCGCCACCACCTCCAGCGCGGAAAAGATGGATCGCTGCCGCAACGACGGTGCCACTACGATACTGGATTACACAAAGGATGAATGGGCCGATCAAGCCCTCGAAAAAAATCCGGGCGGATTTGACGTGATCTGGGAGACTTCACGAACACCGGATCTGAGCACCCTTGTGGGGCTGCTGGCAGAGAATGGCAGAATGGTCATCATGGCCGGCCGCGATGCACGCCCTGAATTTCCAATAGGACCGTTCTATGTGAAAGGATGCTCCCTGTTTGGCTTCGCCATGTTCAAGATCCCGCCGCATCGACAGGCGGAAGCCGCCTCCAAGGTCAATGAAGGACTTGCCAGCGGAGCCATCCGGCCGGGAATCGCCGCCACTTTTCCGCTCGATAAGGCTTCGGAGGCACACACCCTGCAGGAAAGCATCACGCTCCACCGGTCCTCCTCCGGTGGCATCGCCTCCGGAAAGATCCTTGTCATCCCATAAACACCGCATCGGGTCGGATTGCCTCTTATGGCGTTGAAACCGGTGCGGCAACGACAACGGAATTGATATTGCCCCAGAATCCGAGGGACTGGGAAAGTCCATGGCTCCACGGGCGCGTCACGGATGAGCCCTCCCATTCCGTAGCTTCAGAAAATCCGGCAGGCAGTGGTGAATCGTCGAGATACCGCATGCAGGGCAATGGCGCACCTCGGAGAAACTCCAGCAGAAAACAGATCTCCATTAACGAAGTGGCCCCAAGACAGTGTCCGGTATAATGCTTGGTCGGGACCAGCCCCGGGATGGCTGCTGTCGTGGAAGGAAACAGTCTCCGCATGGCGTTCAGCTCCACCTCGTCATTGTAGACAGTGCCGGTGCCGTGCGGACTGACGTACTCCAGCGATGAGGCAGAAATCCCGGCCATGGCGAGTGATGCTCTGACCGATTCTTCGAGGCTCAGGCCGTCGGGATCACTCAATGTCCTTGAGTGACAGTCCGTTGATGAGTCCCATCCGCAAAGCCATCCGGGCGGCTGACTGTCCGGCAGTAGTCGACGATACCACTCCCTTCCGCAGAGCAATACGGCCGCGGCGCCCTCACCAAGAGTCGTGCCGGTCCGGGAAGCGTGAAAGGGAATGCACCCGCGCGCCGCTTCATCGCACTCGGAGGTGAGCATGCCGGCAGTCTGCATCTGCCCGAGAACGGACGGGTGGACTGCCGCATCGGCGGCCACCACAAGAACCCAGGCCATGCGGCCGCTTCGAATAGCCCACGCCGCTTCGATCAGGGCATGCGCCCCCGAACAGCAGGTGGCCGAAACAGTCAGAACCGGGCCGCTGACCCCAAGCATGCCCGCCAGAAAACCGGCTGTCGCGCCGAATGGCACGTCCACCGCGAACCCCGGTCGCTGCCGCCCGTTACGCCACCCCTCAATGGCCTGAACCTGCTTCTCCACCGGACCACGCGAAGAGCCAAGGAAGATCCCCCCGCCCTTCCTGCCCCCATCAGCTTCGACGAAATCCCGGATAAGGTCCCCCATCTCTGAAACCGCCTTCCACGCCAGCACTGTGCTACGGTCCATGTTGAGGACGCGCCGCGGCACCTCAGCAGCCCACTTCGAATCGTCGACCCTGTAGACCGGAATTCCGCCGGATCGCCTGGGCAGTTCCCCCGCATATTCCACGCTGGCACGAACCACTCCACTGGCCATCGTTTCAAGGCTTTCATCAAGACTCCCGCCGGCTGCGCACACCACACTGGTCGCCGCCACAATCACTTCAGCATCCGGTCCATTCATCAACAAGGCTCACACTTTCCTCGTTCTCCCCGGTTTTGTAAATAATGAGAAAAATTCATCTGTTTGATTAAAATAAAATATGCAAAGCAAATGTCTGGATATAGGAGGTGACAATTGATGGCGATGCTGTGACTATCGCCCTTCAAAGAAGAAGAACAGAGAGTGCCGTTTTTAGAGAACACAGGATTCCGTGCCTACCCGTTGCTGCGGGGCGGCCATGCCCAGACGATTGGCGGATCGGTGATGGTCCCACACCTGAGGGACCCGGACCGGATCGAAGTCATTGACACTCCGGATGACGATTTCCTGGTCTGTGACTGGTATTATCCTGACACCCCGCACGCGTCAGCGTCACGTCTGGCCATCATCTCCCATGGACTGGAAAGCAACTCAAGGGCCGGATATGTGAGAAGAATGATCCGTGTCATGCTGGATGCCGGGTGGACCGTACTGGCTTGGAATTTCCGAAGCTGTTCCGGAGAGATGAACCGGGCATTCAGAGTCTATCACAGCGGAGCGACCGATGATCTTGCCACCATTGTGAAGATGGCAACAAAGACGGGGCAATGGGAGAAGGTGGCCCTGATCGGATTCAGCCTCGGCGGAAATCTGACTCTCAAGTATGCCGGGGAAGCCCCTGACGACCTGCCGGAATCCATATCGGCCGTTGTGGGGATCTCCGTACCCTGCCATCTGGACTCGGCATCCCGGGAGATGGCCCGCCCGGAAAACCGTCTCTACATGCAGCGGTTCCTGAGCAGCCTCAAGAGGAAGGTCCGTTTCAAGGCGGAACAGTTCCCGGGAAGAATCAAACTCGACGGTCTCGAAAGGATTGAGACTTTCCATGATTTCGATGACCGCTATACCGCGCCGATTCACGGATTTGAATCAGCCATGGATTATTACAGTCAGGCGAGTTCGCTGCAGTTTCTTGATCGGATACGGGTGCGCAGCCTCCTGCTGAATGCCCGCAGCGATCCGTTCCTTTCGGATGAATGCTTCCCGGTGGAGCTTGCCCACCAATCCAGTCTCTTCCACCTCGATGCCCCGGAGGACGGAGGCCATGTCGGTTTTATCAGCGGCGGGGCCCGCCCATCCTTCTGGCTGTTCGACAGGGTCCGACAGTTTATCGTCCGCCCCGAAGTGGAATAACAGGACCGTCAGCCCCCGCCCCCGGAACCGGAACCGGTCGCACTTTCTTTAATCAGTTTGAAAAAACGTTTCTCAACGACCACCCGGAAGACCTCCATCTCCTGACCAGTGCCGGTCAGGGGAGGACCGGATGACTTCCAGTCCATGAGATCGCGCGATTCAATCACCTGATAGCTGAACCCGGCATCGGTCGGGAAACTCAAACGCACCAGGGCACTGTCCGTGGAGGCAACAATATCGATCTCCAGTATTGTGTCGGCCTCAGCTTCGGGAGCTGTCCATTCGACAACCAGTGTCGGCCGGTCACCTTCCTCCGTGGCTTCACGGGATGCAAAGCCCTTGACTGACCTTGTCGACAAAGACCCCAGAATAATCCATCCAAAGTTTGTCGACGGGTCATCTGCCCATGACTGGAGGTCGTCCAGCAGATTCTCACCGATGATCGTATAACGTCCGGTGGGGCCTATCCGGAATGCCACCGTTGGCAGCAGATTGAAATCCCCGCCAGGGCTGGACCATGGCAGACTCTCATAAAAACGTTCACTCCATGTCGCGTCCCCCGGCATTGCGGTTCCGCCGGCGCCGCCGCCCCCGACGCCCCTGTCGGCAAAGGAGAATTCTTCACCCCAGTCATTTTCAAGACGATGCAGGCTGAAGTCGAAGGCGGTGCTGGAGGGCATCCTCACGGCCGTCAGTTCAAGGGTTGCCGAATGAATGCTGGCCCCACGGGGTATACCGGCAAGATCAAACTTCAGCAGAGCTCTGCGGTCGCCGTTATTGCCCGCCCGCCCGGCAAAAATCCGGTCATCCGCTCCAAGACTCAGATCCGCACTCTCACTGAAAATGGTGGTGTCCCGTGAGGCGGTCAGCGTGGTGGTTTCAGCCTGAACATGTGCCGGAATGCAGCACATCACACTCACGGCGAGGACCATTACCAGCCAGCCGGGGACCATCGACATCGATTCACTTCTGGTTTTCATGAGATGCAGGATTTGTGTCCGCAGCTGGCCTCTGATCACTGCCCGTCGACACGATCCAGCCACCTGCCGTCCATTCCAGACAGGAAGGACTAAACTGATACGCACCAGGGGACAAGCACAAAGACCGTTGCAGAGCGGCCTTGCAATCCACCACCAGTTTTTCCATAAATCAACCACCGCCCTCATCCCGCGATCACAGAGGCCAATCAAGGCTGCCACGTGAGATGGCTGAGGTGAATCAGCATCTGGCCTCGATCCGGATGCTCTTTGATTATCTGGTGG
>JAUIAG010000006.1 GCA_030425355.1 Verrucomicrobiia bacterium | reverse complement strand
TGAGTTCGACCAAAGCCCTCGCCGTGTCCACCACATTCATGAGCTGTGTCTCGGTGTAGTCTCGCGGGAAATCAACCAGATCAACGTAGCCCCAGATGGATTGGGAATTGTGGCTGTACCGATGCGGCATGTCAGTGACGAGAGTCAGATGAGCCGCCTGGTAAATCTCATAAATGGCTTCCACGGCATCGGCGATGACGGTGGTGACGATATCCGGGTTCGACGGGGGGTATGTGACCCTGATCGGTGTGCCATCGGGCCCGAAGCTGTCGTCATTTTGATTCCGCGGCTGAAGCCCCCTGTTCAGTCCGTGAAGCGCACGGTCCCCGAGTTCGAGGCCGTAATAATTTCCAAGATCCCGACCGGTGACCGATGCATTGTATCCGATCTGCGTGGCCTGAATTTCAAATGGCCCGTGGAAGTTCCGTGCCACCAGTACGGAAAGGTTATCGATATGGTTCGCACCGACAATCCAGATTCCGGGGGCAATCTCACTCCCGTGAGACAGTTCGGCGCCGGCGGGCACACCACGAACCAGGAAAGGCCGGCTGGAAATCACATCGCCCCGATTGATGGTGATCGGCAGCAACTCGGTGTTGAATCCCGTCGAACCGACAGCATCAATCTCCTGGCCGAGCACGGAGAGAGTCATCCCGGTGGTGACAAGCCTGCGAACCGAGAAGGAGTCCACCGCGATGTCATTGCCGGCGTTGAAATATTGAGAAAGGTTCCTGAGCTGAAAACGCATGGTCCCGGTGTTGTCAGCCGTGAAAAGGAACCCATGATGGGCCCATCGTTTTTCCCAGTCCGAAAGGAGAGGGAAGAAACCGGGAAGCCTGTCCGGATGGTATTCAGCCACAAATCCCCCGTCGCGGACGAATCCGGCCTCGAGGACGATTGGTGATGTGGCGGTGGCCTGTTGGGTGTTCAGGTTTGCCATCCAGAAGGCCAGCTCGTAAATCTCACCGGGAACGAGGTTTTCGACGGGCACATCGACCAGAACCCCGGGGATATCCAGATCAAACACACCAAAGTATCCCCGGACCGGTTCCAGGCGGTCGAAGACTGTGGTCTTCCACCAGTTCCAGTTTGTGACAGTGTATTGTGCATCCTCTGTGGCACCCGCAAAATAGGAGAAATCCGTGTATCCTTCCAGGAGTGGCCCCGCGTATTTTGGAAGGAGCGACAGTCCTCCCCGCTTTCCGAATGTGCCGTTATCAAAGTGGAGGAACTGATTGGAGGCTGGAGCGGCGATGGTGAGAGAAATATCGCCAGAGAACCCGTCAGGCGGGACGACTGCCAGGTTGTCCAGATCACTGACCGGCACCACCCAGAATCCGGACCTCGTCTGGTGCCCCGAGTTCAATACCGACCCGTCCGGGAGACCGAGGATCTGAATGTATTCAGACTTTTCATTTCCGGCAAAGGAGATGGTGAGCGGAATTGCAGTTTCCATGACGCCCATGGCGTCCTCGGCCACCGGGACCGGCAGCGGACATCCCTGATAGTCGACCCTCGTGCCTTCCGGTGTCCCCGCGCAGAGGTCCAGGTCATCGATGATGCCGTCGAGATCCGAGTCGGCGACCTGCAGATGAAGGTTTATTTCCGCGTAGAGATCCGCCAGTGACGGCTGTCCCGGCAGACCGCCGAACTCCGCGACAAAATAGTGGATACTGTTCCCGGCGCGGAGACTGGTGTCGCTCCAGAAGCCGTCACTGTTTATGAAGGCATAGTCTTCCGGCTGATTGGGCGCGTATGCATCCGGCTGATTCGGGCTCCAGTTTGCGTATCTGGAATTGACGGCCACACCGCCGGCGGATCCCTGAGTATGGTCCGCTTCGGGAGATCCATTCTGTTGAAAGAAATGCCTTCCCTGTCGACTGTCCTCGATGCCTTCCGGACCGGTGACCCATCGCCATTCCTTGTCCGTGTCGCTATCCGTTGCGCCGATCCATGCCTTGTCAAAGCTGAATTGCTTACGGATCAATTCATTCTCTCCGGCACTGGTGACTGTTGCCAGATACCCGCTGTTGCCGAACAGCTTTTTGGAGCGGGCAATGACCCATGCTTCGTTCCAGGTGAGTGGCGTCTGACGCGAGTATATCTGAAAAAACCTGGGATCCTCGGCTGTGCTGGAAGAATTCATGGCCATGGCTGAGCCGAGATTCACCGAGAACCGGTGCGATGCGGCATCCGCCTTCAGATAATCGGCATTGAAATAGGCGACCCGGCGAAGCACTGCCTGATAGTGCCCGACGGATGCTTCCCCCCGCAGTTCGAGGGTCCCCCGCTGCGGGTGATAAACCCACTCTATCCCGTCAACTGTTCCCCCGCCCGGAACCGTCCCACCGGTCTTTACAGACAGGCGGGTCGGAGATGAGACTGGATACGTACCGGTATCAAGTGTTTCCGGTGCCGGGTCCGACACGAACAGACATTCAGTTTCGGGGTCGGGATGGGTGACAAAGCGGACTGATGCCCCGTCGAGAAGTGCGCCCGGAGTATCGCTGACAACCAGCAGTTCCGGATCAAGAATGACGCCTTCCGGATCAAATCTCGACACCTGCTGCTCAGCCGCCACCAGCTGGAAGCCCGGATCAAGCAAATCTGTCACCGACAGCTCACGGACACGAACGCCATAGCGATTGGGATGCAGCGGATCCGCCGCGGCCGTGAATCCAATATAGGCATCTGTTGAACCATTGAGTGCCGTGTTGATGACATCGCGCTGTATGGTCTGGACCAGGTTACCATTGACATGGACTTCCATGACTCTGTCCTCCGCATTCCATATCACATCCACCGGCACCCATTCGCCATTCTCGACATTACCGCCATCCACCAGAATCGGAACAGGCGGCGGCCCGACAGGCGCAATGACACCATTCTCATAAAAGGCGGTGTGATCTTCCAGCGGTTCCACACCCTCGGACCATGTTTTGAAATAAACACCAAAGCTCCCCGGCACTATTCCGAGAGAATTGGTATCGGAAGCGACAGCCTGGTTTCCTGCAAGCGAGTCCTGAATGGTGAGGGTGATTCCGCCACGGCCGCTGTCATCCTCTCCAAGATAAAGATCCGCGGAAATATGAAAGTCCTCCGACAAATCGATTTTCTCTTTTTTCCACACGGCGCCGGTCTGATCTCCGGGGTCAGGCCCGGCAAGGAGGATGTTCCCGGTGGCGGGTATAAATTCAGCGCCGCCGAGAAATGAGTATTTATCGACTGAAATCACACCGCGCGAAACGTCACGGGGATTGGCGGCAGTGAGGACTTCTGAGGGAGCCCTCACCCCGTCATTGATACCCGACCGTGGGCCATGGGAAAAGATGGTGGACACGACCATGTCTCCCGGAGAGTAGAGATGCGGTGAATGGATTTTATATATAACTCCCGTGTCATTATCAGAGATATAGATATGTCCGTCGGAGTCAAAAAAGATGGCACCGTTCGTGCCCTGAGCTTCAGGGGACATCATGCCCTCGACAGAGTTGATGATTTCCATGGCCCCGGTCAGCGGTTCAACCCGGATAAGCCTGCTCGACTGATTCACGGTGTACAGTTTCCCGTCAACCGGACTGAAGGCCCAGTCATGAAAATTGAATCCCTCATCCGGACGGGGATGCAGAGTCACTTCGCCTATGCTGGTCAGGTACGACGGGGAGTATGGATTCAGGTCGATGATTTCCACCCGGGCATCCGCCTTGAGGAAAAGGAGGCCAGCAGTGTTGATGTCCCCGGTGACGTAGTTCCCTGGGTTCAAGCCGATGATCGGCACCAGCTGGGGTCGGAAGCTGCCGTCGTATTTGACCAGACTGCTTTGATTCTGATCATTGGGGTATCCCCAGATTGTTCCGTCAATGACATTGAAGCCGGCGCCATTGACCTGGCCTTGAAATGAGTTGTCCACCAGGAGCCACGATTCACCCGTCAAGAGGTCGATCGAGTAAATATCCGCATCGCTGGTCTGGATCAGGTAGGTCCGTGTATCGACCGGGATACGGCTGCGGACGAAGGGATCGTCTTCCCCGGAGTGTCCGGCACCGATGGCCTCAACAGTGAAGCCGAGTATGGTGCCTCCATTGGACTTCAGATCGGCGGGACCATTTGCAGCCATGGTGAATTCATCAATGATACCGCTGTCAGGTCCGTTCCTGTATTCCGCACTCATACTGATCCCGTCGGGATCATTGTGGGCATTATAGGTTCCACCGCTGTTGCTGGTGACAAGGTTCTCGAGCTGGGTAAAGCCGGCGGTGGGCACAAATCCGCCCTGGCCATTCGGCTGGCCGAGAAAGTTGAATCCCACAGCGAGAAATCCGTCCTGTGGTTCATCCGGTTCCTGGAGCGAATCCAGATCAGTATCCACCTTGACCCAGTTGGCAGGAGCGCCGACCGAAAGCCCGTTTGAGCTGACTTCCACACCGGACCGGGTTATTCCACGGGTCGACTGCTCAACATTGTCGAAGACAAATGCCATGAGAATGGCGTCATCCCCCGCGCTGGCCGGTAGGCTGATGTCATCAAGCGAGATCGATACGGTTCCCTCCTCCGACCCATTCAGCAGAGCCGAAATATGGCTTTCATATATGGCAATGTGGTAGGTCTCAGCTGAATACCGGGCACCCAGTACGGATTCAGGGGCTGCTCTGGAATACAGATACTGGTGAGTGAAGCGCAGATCCCCCTGTGGGAATGCCAGTGGATTGCGCTGATTCACGACGCCGCCGCTGCCCTCGAAACGGGCGTTGATGGTGTAGTCCCCCGCATGAAAATTGGGAGCGGCAAAGTTTTTCCCTGAACTGAATCCATCGCCGTCATAATCCTCCTCGCCGGCCGCCAGCGGCAGCATATGATCCCTTTCAAAGGCCGCCACCACCAGCAGGGCCCGGTTGGCACCGGCAGGGATGTGGAATTCATGGAGAGCCGGGACACCATTCTGTCCGGCTCCGGAGGCACCGGCAGCTGAACTGTTGAGCACCGATACCGGCCGGACCTCAAATGGCCATGACCCTCCCTGAAAGAGGTCAAATGGATCGAAGATCAGAGCGATTCCGAAACGTGTTGCCATATCAACCACTTCATGAGTGCCGTCGAATTCAGTGGGGATGACATTCCCGAGTGCGTCATAGGCAATGACCCGGCCCCTTTCATTCAGCGCCATGATCCGGTGATGAACGCTGTCATAGGTAATATCGCGTGCGGTTGAATCGACCGCCACACCATGGAATGGATGCTGATAAACCATAGTCCCATTGGAATCTCTGGCCTCAATGACAGCATTGGGGTTTAAAAGCAGCAGGGTCTCGCTCACCGGATCAAATGCAAGCCCCCGGTATCCGGCGAAGCCGCCTAGATGAGTGAATGGATTGGTTCTATAGCCAAGCTCCGGATGAAAGTCGTCGATATTCCCGTCATTTGAAAGCAGCAGAAGCTCCCCTTTGTAATTGGCTATGCCGACGTATCGACTGTCCAGCTGATCGTCGGTGAAGACCGTATTACGAAGTGACCCGTCACTTTCAAAAGCACTTATGGCTCCGTTGGCACCAAGCACATGCAGCGCGGCAGCATCACCTGTCCGGGCCGCAATGACCATGAATAGAAAAAAAACCAGAAAAGAGAATGGTCCGGAAAAGCATTGTCGGCGCTGTTTGAAATCGAATCCCGGTGTGGTGGCTGTTACCCTGACCCTGCACGTCTGGGCATGTTCCGGTTTCAGTCCGCACGGGCCAGCCCATTCCCGATGTCTCATGAAGCTCTGATTCATATGTAATTCAGTCGCGCAGCACCCGTTTTTTGAGTGAAACCGATGCACTCAGCCGTTCCCACCTGCGAGCTGCCGACCTGATCGGACGGGCAGCGAATGTCCCCATGCGGATTGCATCCCTGCCATTGCCGGCAGACTGTGCAGCAGCGCAATTTAAAGGTCGGGATTCTCTGCCATTTCTTAACTCAACAATCGCTGCAACAACAGTTTCTGCCATCAAAGACCACTGGTGGCAGCCTGAAGGACTGAAAACGAGAAGACTGTCGGATTTTCGGGCAGAAATGTCTTCAGCTGTCCTCATTCTGGTCGATGAGAAGAGCAGAGGCCGATGATGGCGGAGGTCATATGGGAGAGAATTAGGCCTTGGCTCCCATGTTGAAAAACCATGAGGCAACGAACCGGAGTGAATCCAACCGGCGGCCTCAGGGCAGAAAAAAACCGACCCGTTCCGGGGTCGGCTGATTGAAAAGAACAGAGCGGGTTGACTGTCTTACTCAGTCGCGGTCGGTTTGAGCCTGAAGAACTGGATATTATTTTCCAGTTGAGACTGGTGAACCTTCCATGAGCCGGAAGACGGATCCGGAATGTCAATATCGTTCCAGGAGGAATCGTTGAGGCTGGCAGACGACTGGAGACTGAATCCGGAAGGCCATGAAAATTCAACAAAATCACCGTCTGTGATTATGCTGATGTCGGGCCCGGTGACGGGATAATCATTCGCCATGGGCTGTGGCTGATATAAGACCTGGGTCGGATCCAGAGGTGAAGATTCAACCAGAGACTGCGGTCTCAGAGCACTGTTGATGCTGGCGAGACTGATGGAGCTGGAGCCAAGAGCATGGACTGCAGCCAGCTCATTCTCAGTGATGCTTCTGTTCCATATGGTCAGTTCATCAATCAGGCCGTCCCAGTATGACATGTCCCATGCAGGTCCATTCTGTGCATCATTCAGCCTGACACCGATACCGAGAGCTCCAACCACAGGTGTGGACTTGATGAAGGAGAGTGGTGTGGAGGACACAAGGCGTCCATTCTGATACAGACGCAGTGTACCACTGGAGACGTTTTTCAGGACGACATCATCAATGTAACCGTTGACTCCAATGCTGCCACTGGTGGTGAGGCCGGAAACATCGCTTGTGTCGCGGAACACCAGATCAATGCTCGTGTCGTCCTGATCATCAACGGTGAAGCTGTATTCATACTGTTGCCAGCCACTGCCCGGAATACTGGTGACGATCGGCGATGTGCGGAGTATCTCCTCCTCTCCCTGGACCAGAACCTCCAGTGACTGGTTGGCCGTGGATGAATCATCACGGTATTTGAACGAGATTGTGTAGCTCTCTCCGGGAATGACAGCAAGTGTCTGGGTTATGGTGTTAACGCCATCGGCGTCGCCCTGACCAAGGCGGGCTTCGGAGGATGAGAAGTCAACTGCACCGGTTGAAATCCATGCACTCTGACCGCCTGAGAAGTCTCCATTGGAGACAATATTCCGGGTGGATGGCGCTGTATAGACCATGGCCACATGAACCCATTGGCCGACAGGCATGGCTGAACCTGAATTCTGAACGGTTGTGCTGGCGGTGCCGGTTGGAGACAGAGGCATGACACCGGAGAGTTCCCCGGTCATGGAAGCCATGCCCAGCTGGAATTGTCCCAGGACGTCGGCTCCAGTCAGGCTGGATCCGTCTCCCCAGTTCTTGACGATGGTGGCGTTGTAGTCGAGGGAATCGGGACGAACCCACGCGGATATGGTCAGCTCGCTGTCCGGTTTGACATAGTCAGGCACCAGAACGTACTGCTGGCTGACAAGTCCACCGAAATCAAGTGCGTTACCGGCCTTTCCTGAGACCCACTGAGTGGAGTCCCCTATGTAGCCCTGCAGAGTACCGTGTGAACTGTTGCCGGAGTAGTCATGCGCCACATTTCCACTGGTTTCATCGAACGGCCAGTAGCCGACCAGACCTGCTGACAGCGACCCGGTGTCTATGACCTGCACTTCAGCCACATCGGAAGCAACAGTCCCAAGCGCATTGCCCACGATCAGCTGGTATTCCCCGGAATCTGATTCCCTTGCGGCATCGATAACCAGAGAGCTTCCAATCTGCGAAGGCATTGGCTGACCGTCCTTATACCACTGATAGAAGGTTGCCGGGCCCTCAATCTCAGCTTTGAGCGTGATTGGAAGACCTTCAGCAGTTTTTACAGACTGCGGTTGTGAGGTGATGTGAACCGGCAGGATTCCAAGGAGATCCCCGAGGCTGTCGCCCTGGACACCACGGGTGTGGAGAGTGCGGATCTCCAGAGACGAGAGAGACCTCGTCCACACCGCAAAATCGTCGATGATGCCGTCCCAGATCTGCGGGAAAACAGTGGAGAGGTTTGCATCGTCCCCGAGGCGCCCACCCAGGCCAAGAGCATTGAGTGCATCCGATGCAAAGGTGCCGCCATCGCCACTGGCCACCAGTTCTCCATTCTGGAAGAGCAGGTGCCGGTTTCCACTGACAACCACGGCAATGTGGCTCCAGCTATCCTGTGGAAGGTCGGTGTCGGATACGATTGTGCTTTCACCGGAATCAAAGGATACGGTATTGGCGACTCTCGCACTGGCTCCGTTGAGTCCGAGGCTGAATTGCCCCCCTGTGTCGGTGTCGCCAAAATTGCGGATGATGGAGGCATTGGAAGGAAATGACTGAGGCAGAACCCATGCGGAGACCGTGACGGCATTCGATGATGCCAACCAGTTTTCCACGACGGCATGATGTCCGGCGGCGGCGCCATCCAGCTCAAGGGACTTGCCGAAGAGTCCATCAACCCAGAGCGGTTCCCCGCCGCCGGTTCGGACTTCGCCATGGTGTCCGGATCCGGAGTCATCCAGCAGCACCGTCCCTTCGCTTCGTTCGAAGCGCCAGTATCCGGCCAGATCAGTTGAGAGGTTATCCGTCTCAATAACAGTGACAGAAGCCTGAGAGGAGATAATGGTCCCGGCGGCGTTGGATATCCGGACTGCATAAAGGCCCGCGTCTGACTGACTGGCTGAATCCACACTGAATGTGACGGAATCCTGACCAGGCATCGGCACACCGTCACGATACCACTGAGCGACTATCGGGGTGGACCCATCGAACTCCACACCAAGGGTGAAGCTTTCACCACGTGTCACTTCCACAGCCTCCGGGCTACTGATGATCGAAGGCGGAGTGATGGTGGCGCTGTCGGAGAGCAATGCCCGGCCGGCAAGACCGTTGTTATAAATGGTGCGGACTTCCGTGGGTGACAGTCCCCTGTTCCACATGGCGAGGTCGTCGAGTCGCCCATCGAGGTATCCGGGCACATCCCATGCGGCGGACGACCCGAAATCATCGAGTTTGGCACCGATACCAAGGGCATCAACATTTGCCTGATTGAACTGGCCATTGTACGGCTTTCTCTCAATCTCCACTCCATTGTGGTAGAGAATGATACTGGTTCCATCGGCGACGAGGGCGAGGTGGTTCCAGGCACTGAGGGCGATGGGGTTGACCTGGTCAACGACCACACCACCGGTTCCCGGATTTGTGCGCACACCACTGAGCCGCACCATGCCGCTGCCACTGCCCGGCTCGTGATTGACCGGAATGAGTGGCGGTGTGCTGTCTGGCTGGCCAATGGTGGCAGTGGGAGAATTCCCGGCCGGTCCGAGATCAAAGTGGAACTGTCCGGTTGTGCCTTCCCCCCAGTTTTTGATGATCGTTCCGTAGTTCTCATAGCTGGAGGCCCAGACCCATGCGCTGACGGTCATCTGGGTGGTGACTTTCGGATAGTCCGGAACGAGGACGAACTGCTGGGTGGCAGGGCCGCCGAATTCAAGTGAGTTGCCCATCTGTCCGGGAACCCACTGTGTGGAGCCGTCTGTGAAATTTTTCAGTTCACCGTCATTCCTGTAGCTGGAACTGTCATGCGCGACGAGTCCGCCTGTCTCGTCGAAGTTCCAGTAGCCGATGAGGTCAGCAGGTGCGGACTCGACATTGACTTTGGCGAAGATGACTCTTGCTGCATTGGAGATATTGCCGTCCTCGTCCTCAAGGGTGTAGAGCAGTTCATCATCCATGGGCGCACCGGATGGTGTGTAGGTCAGAACTCCGGTAGTCGGATCGACCACCACTATTCCATGCGCCGGTGAAGACACAACCTTGACAGTAGTCGGGTCAATCCTGCCCTCGTTGTCCCATGAGGCCGCAACGACGTCGGCTGTAACCGGGTTGGAATCCGGAAGTTGAACCACCATTGACATGGCAACCGGAGGAATCATGTCACCCTGGAGAACTTCCACCGAAACATCTGTGGTGATCTGCTGCGCCAGTTCGACATCGCCGAGCGTCAGATCAGCATCGAATCCGGCAGCACCGGCAGTGGTGATCACCAGTTCTGCGGATGTGTCGAGCCCGGAACTCCATTCCACGATGTATGTCTGCCAGTCACCGTCATTGATGATGGTCGATGTGGAGATGACTTCCGTCCCGTTGATGGAAGCTGACAGAACAATATCCTCACTGGCACCTTCATTTTTCATGGAAAAGGACAGGACAAAATCCTCGTCCGGATCCACGACAATCTTTTCGGCGAAGTTGGTGACCGTGGTCCCGCCGGAAAGGAGTGCCGGGCCGGCCCCGATTGAATTCATTTTCCACCGTGGCGCCACAAAGGATAGAAGGCCGATTGGGTCTCCATCTGCATTCTGGGGAATAACCTCTGCGATTGTGGTCTCAACAACCAGTCGACCATTGAGAGGGGACCAGAAGGATGCAGAGAAATCGGGCAGCTTGAGCGGCCAGTTGTCGGGATAGCGCCCGCCGACGGTCAGCAGGTATGCCTCCAGAGAACTGTTCAGTTCAGCCATCCGCTGAGCCAGGCGGTCGTTGATGATGTCATTGCTCCAGGTCTTATTGAAGATGCTGTCGGCACTGTAATTCAGGGCCGCCGAGGTGAACTCATACCGATGCTGCTCGCGGTATACATAACTGAGATGCGCCGCCTGATGCATGGCGTAGATGGCCTGGACCGCCTCCGCGATGACATTATTCACCTGCGGGCTGTTGAGGGGGCTGTAATCGACAACCAGCGGGGTTTTGTCGAGGTCGAAAATCTCAACAATTCTCGGGAGGAGGTTTCTTTCCTGGTCAAAGTCCGAGCTGTCTCCCATCTCAACGTCGTTGACTTCGGCGAGATCGCGCCCTATCACCGACAGGTTTGATCCGAACTGGGCCACCTCAAGGTCGATGACGCCGGCAAAGCCCATCGGAGGCAGGATGGAGAGGACAGGGATGGACTGCACACCGACGATCCATGTGGTGGCGTCAATTCGTTTGCCGTGAGACAGTTCCGCACCAGCCGGAACATTCTTGATCAAAAGCGGACGGGCGGAGCGAATATCACCGAAGTTCACGGTAATCGGAATCAGATCATTATTGAAGCCGATGGAGTCTTCGGAGTTAATTTCCGGCCCCAGGACGGTGAGCTGCATCTCGTCGGTGATCAGCCTGCTGAAAGAGATGTCGTCCATGGTGAAAAGACTGGAGAGCAGCCCCGGAGTGAGATTCTCCATGCGCAGTGTCATGCTGGAACGGTTGTCATTTCTTATGACCACCCCGTGCTGTTCCCAGAGTTTCTGTGGATCGGAGAAATTGAGCCGGATGCCCGGGATGTCGCTGGTATTGTAAAGTGCTTCTACTTCATCCCCGTCAGTTCGTGTCACCCCGATATTGAGCGGCTCAAGGAAACCATTGAGAACGGTGTTGATATTTCCCGTCCAGAAGGAGAATTCGTAGAGTCCATTGGGCTGCAGTCCAGAGAAGGTGTATTCGAGAATCCCATCTGATGTATTCAGATTGAAGACGGTGAAATACCCGTTTCCTGGATTGGTGCGATCCTGGATATTGGCGGTCCCGAGGAACGGC
Organism: Verrucomicrobiia bacterium; assembly: GCA_030425355.1. Lineage (GTDB taxonomy): Bacteria > Verrucomicrobiota > Verrucomicrobiia > Limisphaerales > JAJOIW01 > JAJOIW01. The sequence continues at coordinate 37,539 of JAUIAG010000006.1, read as the reverse complement.
GTGGATTTGAGCACGGCATACTTCCCGGATCCAGGTGGAAGGAGCCCGCCAAGTGGAGGAAGCACAGAATAGCTGAACCCGGTGAACCTGTTGAGCTGGTTTCCGCCGGTGGATGAGAATCCGCTCCCGAATGTCCCGAAACTGGCGACCGGGAACTGGTTGGAGCCAGCCTGGGCGACCTGGAGGGTCCGGATGCCGTGATAGCCTTTCGGAGGAATCACAGCGATGTTCTCAATGCGGTTAGCCGGAACGATCCAGAATCCGGAACGGGTCTGGAACCCATGGGAGAGAATGGCTCCGTCGGGCAGGCCATAAATCCTGAAGGGGTTGTCCGAGGTCACCTCTCCAAATTCTATATTGAGAGGAATGGCGGTTTCCATGATTCCGAACACGTCATTGGCTGCGAAGGTGGGAAGACCGCAGCCGACTGAATCGACGGCAACACCGGCCGGTGTGTCATCACAGTTGTCCTCGGCGTCGGGAACACCGTCACCGTCCACATCGGACTTGCCGAAGTTGACAGTGAGAGCCTGATAGAGCTGATTTTTAAGCTCTCCCTTGAGGCCACCGAACTCGACCACGTAGCGGTTGACATCGCTGTCGGCAAAAAGGCTGCGGTCATCCCATGTGCCGTCGCCGGTTATCACCGCGTATTCTTCGGGTGAGTGGGAAACATTGTCATCAGGCAGTCTGGAACCGAAGGCGGAGAAACGTCCATTGTAGGCGTATCCGGCGACGGCACCATTCGCACTGGTCTGCCCTGGCTGGCCATTCTGGATAAAGAAGAGTCGGCCCTTGCCGGAATCATCGAAGGCCTCCGGACCGGTCATCCAGCGCCATTCCTTGTCACGGATGGCATCACTGGCACCAATCCATGCCTCGTTGTTGCCGAGGACAAAGGAAGCGACATTGTTTTCATCGCCGGATGTCAGGGTGGCAAGGTATCCCTGATAGCCAAGATAATAGCGGCTGGCGGCGAGCTTGCGGGCTTCAATCCAGCTCATTGCATCAGCACGGTCGAATACCATGTAGAAGTGCGGCACATCAAAGCTGTTTGAGGGGCCGGTAAATGGAATTCCCAGTCCGAGTGAGATACTGAAATCATGGGTGACTCCCGGTGAAGTGGAGAAAGCGGCGTTGAAATATGCGGCTTTACGGAGCGCCTGCTGGTAGACACTGACAGCCGCCTCGCCGGTCAGCGTCAGAATGCCGGTGTCGCGGTCGAAGCTCCAGTTGAGGCCGTCCACGGTGCCGGAGTTTCCGGCAGCCCCGAGGATTCCCAGACTTTCCACACCTCTTTCGAAATCGGAGCGGAACATCACCCTTGCCCCGTCGATGAGGGCGTCTGCGGGCGATGAGACAATGGTCAGGTTGGGATCCACAGGAGATCCCTGTGGTGACAGCGCCTCACTGCCAAGAGTGCGCGTCCTCAGTGTGTACCGGTCCAGATCGGGATCCGGAGATTTCCAGTCATTGATTTTCGCTCCAAAGGAGTTTGGCTGTTTGGGATTGGTTCCGGCGGTGAAACCGAGGAAGGCGTTGGGGTTGCCGCCAAGGGCGGTTTCAACAATGTCACGCTGGATGGTCTGAACCACCTCGCCCTCGTAGTAGACCTTCATGACCTGTTCGTCGGCATCCCATTCGACTGCTATGGTATGCCATTTTCCGTCCTCGACGTTGTCTGAATCAGGATTGATTCTCACCGGATCCGGTCCGACCGGGACGATGACGCCATTCTCAAAGAAGCCGACGTGGTCATAGGCGGGGTCGGTTCCGTCGCTGCTGGTTTTGAAATATATACCGAATCCTGGAGAGACGGCACCGAGGTTGTCCGGATCGTTGCCGAGAGCCTCGGATCCGTTGACAGAGTTTTGAAGAGTGATGGTTACTCCGCCTTCGTTGGCTTCGCTGTCACCAAAGTAGATCTCGGTGCTGAGGAAAAAGTCCTCGGTGAGGTCAACCGGTTCCTTCTGCCACACGGCTCCGACACTGTTGCCGGCGAGAGCCGGCGGCACCGCAGCCGGGTGATCTTCCGGAAGCTGGTCCTCAACGTTCCATTTTTCGGCGAGGTAGGTCTCAACCCGCTGCACCTCAAGATCGGTGAGTGCACGGTTGAAAAGAATGAACTCGTGGAGATCTCCTTCAAAAACCTCGACCCCGGGTGAAACAGCTCCGATGAGAAGAGGGTCGGCAGTATTCAGGATTCCGCTGCGCCCGGTGAGGCCATTCTCATGACGGCCGTTGAGAAACAGATCAATGTCCGGCCCGGTGATGCGTGTCCCGAATACGGCGACCTGACCGGCGCCGACAGTGAGGTCATTGCTGGAGGCGACGGTTTCGATGCTGCTGCCGTCATTCACCAGTGACAGGATGCGCCCATCCGGTTCGATACGGTGACGCCAGCTGTTGTTAACGCCGACGGAGGCTATGTTGCCGGTGCCGGTCAGTTCTGGCCTTGCCACGTAGAGCAGAGTGATTCCCTCGTCCGGATCAATGGACGGGTCGTCAGTCACCCGGAGATGATCCGTGCCACGGAATGTCACTTTCTCGATCCCGCCATTGCTGGAATATACAGGGGCATTCGATGCATTACTCTGAAGTGCGTCGTTTTCGTGGATTGTCAGGTCGTCCCAGTCAACTACTGAAGCACCGTTTTCGGGATCCCTGATCCACCCATTGACAACAGTGGCATCAAGCCAGATGGATGCCGAACGGAGGAGTTCCTGGAGGTTGTCTTCAACCTGCTCCTCGAGTTCCCACTTCCCGGCAAGATACTCCTCAACACGCTGGAGTTCAGCATTGGAGAGATATCGGTTGAACATGATGTATTCATTCAGGTCGCCGGTGAAAAAATCGGGATTTCCAGTCAGGCGGCCGATTTCAAGCGCGCTGCCGGAGACATTTCTCAGGCTGTTGAGAGGCGTGGTGTAGTACTCCTGACGGCCGTCGTGGCCCATTTCAACAACCCGGCCGTCTGTCCGGACGGTGAACAGCCCACGTGTGGCGTTCGAGGCGGCCAGTGAACTGCCGACAGTGACATTGCGAGCCTGGCTGCCATCGTGAACGCGCGTGGTCATTCTGCCGTCGCTCTCGAACTTGACACTCCAGCCGTTGTTTCCACCTTTATGGGTTATGTGCCCGATGGAACCGGTCTGGGGGGCGCCCACCATAATCAGGGTCACTCCGTTACTGATATCGAGGGACGGCGCATCGCCGACTGTCATGAAAGAGTTGCCGGTGAAGTTCACCGCCTTGCGGGAATGCACGTAGACCGGATAGCCGGAACCGCCCGGCTGTGCCGCATGGTTCTGATTCGGTGTCAGATCCCTCCATGAGGCAAGCTGAGTTCCTGAGGGCGGCGTGGTGCCATTGCCGTTGATATCGAGAGCATCCAGCCAGATGGAGGCATCGCGCAGGAGCGAGTTCAGGCCCGGTTCCAGTTCCTGCTCATCGTCGGTCAGCTGGAAGGTTTCCGTGGCAGGATTGAATGAACTGCCGCCGTTATTCTCATAATCGGTGACATCCACATTTCCAAGGGACCCGCCATCATCATCCTCACCGGTGCCGCGGATAGGCGTGAAGGCTGATCTTGCACCGTCATTGAGACCGGATTTGGGCCCTACTGTAAAGAGGTTCGCCGCGATGTTCTGACCGGCAACGATGTTATGGGTTTCCCTGACGCGATAGATGTTGCCGGTATTGTTGTGAGAGAAATATATATTCCCCTTGTCATCAAAGAACTGTCCGCCATAGGTTCCGGTCAGAGGACCACTGAGTCTTCCGAGCAGCTCACTGGTCTGGTCGTCGATGTCAATGCGGTAGAAATTGAGGTTCCCGGCCACAGCGTAGGCTTTGCCGTCAATCGGGTTGAATGACATGTCCGCAAAACCGTTGACCCGCGGCTGGGGCTGAAATTCGCCCAGAACAGTGCGGTATGTGGCCGAGTTGGGGTTTAGATCGATGATGACCCACGCACCGCCGCCTCCATTGCCGGCAATTACCATGCGTCCCTGGCCGTCAATATCACCTGTGTAGAAATTGTTTCCGGTAATGGAACTGAGCCCTTCGATCTCGACCAGTTCCGCCTCGAAGGATCCGCCGATGCGGACGAGGTTCGGGGTGTCATTGACATCATTCGGATAGAACCAGAGGGCTCCATCCAGTTCATTATATCCACCGCCGTTGAGCTGCTGCGGCCAGATGTTATCCACCAGGAGCCGGCTGGATCCGGTCAGCAGATCAATGGCATACAGGTCGGCAGGACGATTCTGCACAAGGTAGGACCGACCGTCGCGGGGAATTTCCGCAACATCGAATGGGTCCACGTCGAGTCCATCGCCACCGGTGTTGCTGACAGAGATGGATTCAATGGTGAAACTGAAACCTATCGCGCCGGTGACGTCCAGGTCTCGGGGCAGAGCCGACTTCATACTGAAGGAATTGATAACCCCTTCAGAAGGACCGTTGCGGAACTGCGCGGTGAGACTGAACCCATCGGGCTCGGAACCGTTTCGAATCCGGCCTTCCGGGTTACTGGTGACCATATGACGGACAATGTCAAAACCTTCGGATTCCAGAAATCCACCGTTATGAGTCGGCATCCCTGTGAATGAATGGCCGACGATGAGAAAACCGTCATTCGGTTCATCCGGCTGCTGCCCTTCGTCGAGTGAGTCTGTGGACAGCGTGAAATCACCGCGTGTTTCCGATGCGAGGAAATTATGGGAAGCGGTTCCGGAACGCACCACGCCGGTGTTGTCCTGTTCGACATTGTCGAAGACGTAAGCGGAAAGGAAGGCGTCGTCGCCATCATTTGTCGGAAGTTTGACATCCGGGAGGCTCACCATGACATATCCGGAAGGCTCGCCGCCAAGCAGGTAGTCGATCTCTTCCTCATAGAAAGCGACATGGTAGGACTCATGTGAGAATTTCATGGTCTGGTGGGAGTCCGTGTCGGCGATAAACGAACCGGCCCACATGAAGCGGAGATCGCCATCAGGCATCATGAGCGGGTTTTTTCTTTCGATGATTCCACCCTCGCCGGTAATGCGGTTCAGGATCTGGTAATTGGAATCGCGGAACTGCGGAGCGGCGAAGTTGTCAGCCAGATCGCGGCTGTTCCTTGAGTTACAGTCATCGCCCGGATGACAGTGGTCCCGCTCGAAGCTGGAAATGATCAACAGGGCGCGGTTGGCACCGGCCGGAATAAACAGCCTCCGCAGCTCCGGAAGGCCGCCGGGACCAGAGCCGCTGGCAGTCACACCGCCATGTGATATCAACCGCACCTTGTCGGGGCGGGCATCGAAGTGCCGTTCCCTGAAATCCACATCTCCACCGCTGTTCAGGTTGGAGTTGGAATCCTTCAGAATGGCAATGGTGTTGATCTTTCCGTTGGGGTCGGAGAAGTCATCACTGGAATCGAGGCTGTCGTCGAGACCGTTGACACCCACACGGCCTCCGAGAGTCAAACCGCTCTCGTTGAGATCGGAAAGCCTGTCCCCGTCACTGTCAACCGAGAGGTAATCAGGAGCGCCAACACTGTCGGAATCAACCGGAATCAGACCGCCGACATAGGCTATGTCCACACCTCTGGCGTCATATGTGCCAGTCGGAGATATGTACCCGCGGCTTGGCTGTGCTTCGAGATTGTCCGGAATGCCGTCTCCATCGCTGTCCAGATCCCTTGAATTGACAAGACCGTCTCCGTCGGTGTCGACGCCCGCAAGTGTTTCGGGGTAGACATAGACGGCGTCAAGGAAGTTGCCGACGGACTTGACATTGCCGGCAGTGGACACAGCGCGGAACTGGAACCGGGTCAGGGTCTGACCATCCGGCACCACATATTCTCCGTGGTAGCTGGACCACTCATCGGCTCCTGTCGTGTACCGACCGATTATGCGGGGCTCCGCACCGGGCTCTGCGGCCATGAACTCAATGGTGTCCTCCCCTTCCCGGCCACGGTGGGCAAAGTGCCAGTTCATGACACTTCCGGGAACAGTGCGGACATCCTGATAGGTCACCGCGTCCTGAGCGGCATTCAGTTCGATATGCTGACGTCCTTCATATGACGCGACTCCCTGGTGGCCGGACTGCCATATTTCCATGAATCTGTCACCGGCTGTCGTTCTCCAGCCATGGATATCATCCTCATGCTCGTAGACGGACGCTGAACCCTGCTCGCCGAACTGCCTTTCGAAGGCGGAGTCCCATCCGCCCGCGATGGATGGACTTTCAAAGGATCCATTGATAATGGCGGCATACACTCCATCGACGGTTCCACCGTCTTCAATGGCATCGAGAATACCATCATTGTCGTCATCAAGGTCGGCCGTGTCGAACACACCGTCCATGTCAGAGTCATTCCTGTCCTCCGGATTCTCATCAAAAACGATGGAGGTGGTCATGAGGAAGTTCGAGCCAACGGTCTTTCTCTCAGCAAAGAACATGTCGAATGCATAGGATTTCCCGGGGGTCAGTCCGAGTGTATCCAGAGCGACGAATCCGTCGACAGGTCCATGAACGCCTCCGAGGTCGACGACCAGTTTCCCATCGATGAATACCCATACGTCGTCATCGCCGCGGAAGGTGAACACCATGCCGGGCCTGTAGGTGAACCGGTTATGGATCTCCATGGTGAAGTGGTAGTTGTTGTCGAGGTATGGCTCGAGAGTGGAGCCTGGTCTGACACTGTCGCGGTGCAGCGGGAAGAAGCTTGTGTCGTCGAAGCTGTATGTTCCGTCGCCATTGGATCGTAGCAGCAGCTTGGACCCTTTGGCATCACCGGCGATGAGGTCCTCCGGACTAATGGTTTTGCTCAGGCCGGGCGTGTCATTCCACCACTGGTTGAAGTCCCTTTCATTGGTGAGGGTCGGATCGGTTTTGGCGATTTCATCGGCGGCCCACACAGGCTTGCCGTATGGGGCGAGTTCGGAGCGGACGATGCCGCGCACAAGACCAGTCGCCTCGATTTCGAAGTTCGGGTGGTCGACGTGGATATCACGGATGACGACCGGAATCTCGAGGATGTCCTTGAGTTCCTCATCCGGTGCGGGCTCGCTTGTGGTCCTCAGCGGATAGGTTGTTGTAAAGCAGATAAACAGACTGTCGAGGTCAAGCCCCTGGTTGGCATTCCCGTCGCTGAGACTGTATGGGTAGATACGAACGAAACAGGTATCCCCGGGGTCGAGTTCGTAGGGGCTTTCAAACTGGATGTTCCGGACATCTGAACCCTGAACGGGGATGTCCTGGGCCAGTCGGCGCGCCGAGTTGAAGACCGGGGAGTGATCCACTTCAACTGCCACTCTGAAGGATTCACCGGCAATGCCATTGAGGGTCACACCGGCAAGGAAAAGGCTTTCGGGCTTCTGGTCAAGATCCGGTTCCACAGTGAAGCTGAACTGCAGATAATCGCCGCGGCTTCGTGCATCAGCCACCGAGATCTGGTCGACTCCGGAGAGCACCAGCTGCTGCCGGCCACCGGAATCAGCCACCTGCAGCCCGGCTCCCGGTGCAATGGACGAATTATTCCGAATCCAGTGGCGTGAAACCACATCAAGAGCCCCGCCGTTCTGAAAAAACGACCCCAGAACCTTTCCGGTGTACGTCTTCTGAGGACCGTCGATGACGCCGTCATTGGTATTGTCGAGATCGATATAATCGGGAATCCCGTCCCTGTCACTGTCAATGGGTGCCAGTGCGTTACCTCCTGCCTCACGGGTGTCGGACTGGCCATCCTCATCGGAATCGCGGTCGAGGAATGCAGGGTCATTCACTGTGCCGGCATCACCAATTTCCGGATTGGAGAATCGTTCAATGCGATCGGGGATGCCGTCTCCGTCGGAGTCGAGATCCAGCCAGTTGGGGATGTTGTCCTCATCCGGGTCGTTGGCGAAGTCGACGGGCATTATTTCATGACGGGTTAGGAGCCCGTCGCCATCGTCATCCTCGTCCAGATAATCCGGTGTGCCATCATTGTCGGAATCCTTTGTCCCTTCCACGGCATCGGCCAGACCATCATTGTCGGAGTCTTCGTCAAGATGATTGAAAATACCGTCACCGTCATGGTCGGGACAGCCGGCGAGAAAGGCCCCGGCCGGGGCAAGATACCCTTCCACGCCACTCAGGCCAACCCACAGTTCCGCGCGGATTTCGACGGCGGCCACACTGGCCATGACCGCGCTGAAGACCCGTTCGTCCACATTGAACACCTCAGCTGTCAGGGGAATACTGTACTGGAAAGTCTCATTGAATCGCCCTCCTTCGGGATAATGTTCAAATATTTCAGCGTCGATGTTGGCGGTGATAACCGTTCCGTTGGTGCCTTGGATACGGATGTCCTGACGGGTCAGTTCGCGCTGGCTTCCCTCGTAGGAATAGTCGAAGAACGGATACCCGTGGCTTCGTCCAAGATCGAGAATCGCCACTGAAAACTGGAGATGTTTGCCGATCGAGGATTCCTGATTTCCTCTCCAGCGGGTGATCCGGTAGTAACTGACTCCGCCGGTAATGTCGAGGAAGGTGTATCCCGGGACATCGCGGTTCCGCCCGAGGTTGTTGACATAGCTGCCGACCCCGCCCTCGGTGATGGAAATGTCACCACTGCGCAGCAGCAGATCATCCACGACCCAGTCGCCGGCCGCGGCAACAAACACCGGGCATTCAATGGAGTCGTTGATTCCGTCGCCATCGGAGTCGATGTCATAAACTTCGACGCCCATCTTCCGGGTGGTGGTGTAAAGAGAGTTGTTCTCGGTCTCGCGGCTGGTGGCTTCGACGTCGATTTCAAATTTGGACGGTGCGCTTTGGGGAACCTGGATGGTCATGCCGGTGCGGTTCCAGCTGGTGATGTCGAGGTTCGCACCGGTGCCGGTGGAAATGTGGAAATGGGAGTTGTCCATGAGGATAACTCCCGCCGGGATATTGCTCAGGACTATGGAATTGATCACTTCGCTTCCATCCGTATCCTGAAGCGCTGCCTCGATAACGACCGGGAGCATTGCATTCACCTGGCCGGCAATGTCAGCACGGCTCGGATAGTTCCATGTCATCACCCCGCGTATGGAATCCGGCCCTGGTCCATCCGGATTAATAAACCGGACATCGTTGCGTCCATGACGAAGTGCAGTTCCCCCCGGATAACTGCGCCGGGCTATCAGTTCCAGCGAATCAGAGTCCTTCGATGCCGTCGCGAAGAAGAAGATTTCATTTCTCTTGAACACCACCCGCCCCCGCGGCAGGCCGTTCACGTTTGGCTGCCATGGAAAATCTATAAATGAATCCGGATTGTTTTCCTGAGTTCCCAGTAACCCTTCGTAGGTGGCATTTCCGAAAATGACCGTCACGTCATTGTCATAGGTCGGGAAATCCACCTGGATTTCCAGTTTGTCGAGGTCGAAGCCCGATGGGATCTCGAAGTTTATATTATGTGTGGATCCGCCGTCCGGGCCGGAACCGTTGCCGGAGAAGAAGGTGTTTGATTCGCCGTCATCCTTCTGCTCATCGCCGTCAATATCCTCGTAAAGCGACACCACGGATGAGGAGAACACCAGGTTGATGGGGTCGGCAACAGGACGCACATCCACGTTCAGCCTGCCACTGGGTGTGCCGGGAATTTCCACCACATAGTCCTCCCCGCTGTTCTCCGGTGCCCGGAAGAAAAAGTCCCTGTCGTAGGAATTCATGGTGAAACTGACGGGACCTGCAGAGCTGTTGGATTCAGACCGGGAGCCATCTGACACCATGAAACCGGGAGGAATGAGTATTGAGGAAGGTCCAGGGAAGGTTCTGGCAAGGTTGAGTGTCAGATCCACATCCTCATCGATCGAGGCGAAGTAGTCATAAAACGGGTCGACGGAGTCATTGATGCCATCGTTGTCACTGTCGGTGTCCGCGACGGCCGTGCCGTCCTCATTCAGGGGCAGTTGTCGACCACTGAAACTGACGGCCCGGAAAGCCTGGAAGTTGTAGTCACTCCCGGTGGCGCCGGTCCATCCGAAGTTCACGATCGGGTCGTTGCGGAAGAAGTTGCTGACAATGTTGTGGGAAAAATTCTGAACAACATTCCCATCAAGGGTCACAATGAGAGTCTGCGTGGAGGCGATCCACTTGACCCGGACCTCGTGCCATTCGCCGTCCTCAAAATCCAGATAGGAGGTGTAAAACCTGTTATTGCGCCTGTTGTAAACGGTGGTGCTGCCCATCTCCGCGGCATCGGACCACGGCGCCTGGAGGTTCCCGTTCTTGACTGTGGCAACGTGATCGTATTCAGGATCAATGGTGCCGTCACTCCGTGAGTTCTGGGAGGTGTCGAACTCGACTCCGAGAGACGGCATAATCTTGAGGCTGCCCTGGGTCGGGCGCACGTCCGCGAAGCCCATGCCCGGGCCCCCTTCGCCTATGGCTCCGAAGCCGCGGGCGTCGCGGTGCATGACAAAGGCAACACCATCGGCTCCCCGTGAATCGCGTGTCCCGAAAAACACCTCGAACTTGAGGTCGAAGTTGGCGGAGAGATCGACCGCGTTGCGGAACCATGCGGCACCGGCCTTGTTACGGGAAGAGGGGGTCAGAACAATTGAATCGCCGTTGGGGTAGGCGTCGCCAATGATTGCCCAGCTGGAGGTTTCATCAAAGTCCCTGTCCTGTGCCTTCAGGGAATTGAGATTGCCCTGAAGGAGCCCTGCTCCCATCAGAGCCCACATGAATAGGTATGCCATTGAGGTTACTGGCCTGGTGTTCTTCATTTTATAAAAATTCTTCGTCTGCTGTGAACTGGACCGCGACGGCGGATTGGATCGCTGTCATCTTCAGTCCGTCACTCTGTTCCTGATCCCTGATTCCTGATTCCCCATGGCCTGCCCTGCCGACTGGCTGTCGATAGAAAAAAGGCGCATCCGTATTTGAGATATTCGGATAAACCTTTTGCGCCTTGAGTTAACCTGTGATCCCGCCTGCCCTGTCCGGAATCAGAATCAGAAATACAAAATACAAGCCTAAATCGGATTTTTGGGATAAGGGTTGAAGGCAAAGCGGAAAATGCGGTTGAAGTGACCACATACCGGACAGTGGCGGGAGTTCCTGTGCGCGGATTTCGCGGATTGCACAAAAACCGGCGGAAGGGTAGATTACCGCGAAGAATGACATTGACCGAGAAATTGCTGGCGCGGGCTTCCGGGAAGTCCGCCGTTTCTGCTGGAGACAACATCTGGGTGAAGACCGACACACTGATGACTCATGACGTATGCGGCCCCGGCACTATCGGTGTCTTCAAGCGTGAATTCGGTGCGGATGCCAAGGTGTGGGATGCGGAAAGAGTGGTCATCATCCCCGACCACTACATCTTCACCGCCGATTCGAAATCCAACCGCAATGTTGACATCCTCCGGGAGTTCGTCCGCGAACAGGGAATCAAATATTTCTACGATGTGATTGACGACCCGAATGGCACATGGGTCTTCGATGCCACAAAAAGCAGCCTGGAAAGACAGTATGGATCAAATTATGCGGGTGTCTGCCACACGGCGCTCCCCCAAAAAGGTCACACCCGTCCGGGGGAAGTGCTCTTCGGCACTGATTCACACACCTGCATGGCCGGGGCCTTCAACCAGTTTGCCACCGGGATAGGCAACACCGACGCCGGTTTTGTACTCGGCACCGGAAAACTGCTCATAAAAGTGCCGGAAACCATGCACTTCCGCCTCATCGGCGCGCTGCAGCCGGGCGTGATGGCCAAAGACATTATTCTGCATATCATCGGTGAGATCGGTTTCGACGGGGCCACCTATCGCGCCATGCAGTTCGACGGGGAAGGCGCTTCCAACCTCTCGATGGATGACCGCATGACCATCGCCAACATGGCTATCGAGGCCGGCGGTAAAAACGGTATCTTCGAGTTTGACGAAAAGACCCGCGAGTTCGTGGATCACCGCTGCCGAATGAACGGCACCAGGACCGACTACGAACCCGTGGAGAAGGACAGCGATGAGAAGTTCGTCTATGACTCCATCGTCGACCTCAGCAAACTCGAGCCGACGGTGGCCTGCCACCCCGATCCGGGTAACCGCAAACTGGCCCGCGAAATGCGCGACCTCAAGCTCGACCGCGCATACATCGGATCCTGCACCGGCGGCAAAACCAGCGACTTCCTCGACTTCGCCCGCGTCATCAAAGGCCGCACCGTGAAAATCGACACTTTCGGCGTGCCCGCCACCCCTGAAATTGTCCAGGACCTCAAAACGGAAAAATGGGATGACCAGTCCGTCTGGGACATTCTGGTCAACGCCGGGGTCAAACTCACCGAGAATGCCGGTTGCGCCGCGTGTCTCGGCGGACCGGTGGACACTTTCGGCCGCATGAACACGCCCATGAAGTGCATCAGTGCAACCAACCGGAATTTCCCCGGACGAATGGGTCACAAGGAATCCCAGGTTTTTCTGGCATCTCCCATGACTGTCGCAGCCTCGGCGCTCACCGGGTATGTCACAGACCCGAGGGATGTCCTCTGATTCAACCCTCAGCGAAACGGCCGGAGTGTTCGGAAGTCCTTTCCGGCTGTTTCCAGCATCAAACACCGGGCCCATGGCTTTTACCCACGACTGAATGGCGCGCAGCAAGTCCCTAGCCGGTTACCTTCTTGAGTTTCCGCTTTTTGTCTGTCTCGCTGCCATCCTGATCGGCGGGCCGTTATGGCTGGGCGCTGTGGACGTGAACGCGTTCTCAGTGATGGGCGCTCTTGCCGGATTCATGCTGTGCTGGCACGGAGTTCTCATTGCCATTCGCCGCACCCAGAGGCAGCTGTGGATTCCGCCATGTTTTTCGGCAGGGCTTTTCGTGCTGTTTGTGTGCTGGCGCTTCGGTGCGGCAGACATCAGTTATGTGGCCCGACTTGAATGGCTGAGAGTGCTCTGTTACGGGGGGATTTTCATAATCACCATCCAGCAGCTGCACAAACAGGGGTGGATTCATGCCATACTCTTCACTTTGATTCTGGTCGGCACCGGATTGTCCATCATGGCGATGATCCAGTATATCACCGACTCGAAGATGGTGTGGAACCAGCAGCTGCCACAGCAGTACTGGGGCCGGGCCAGCGGCAGCTATATCTGCCCGAATCACCTCGGCGGGCTGCTGGAGATGATCGCCCCTGTCGCTCTCAGTCTCGGACTGACCAGCCGCCTCAGCCATTCACTGCGGATCGGGCTGGTTTACTGCGGTCTGGTGATGATTGCTGGACTGGTTGTCACGTTCTCCCGTGGTGCATGGTTCAGCCTCGCCGTTTCACTGACTCTCCTGCTGATGTTTCTGCTCAGGCGGCCGAACCACCGGTGGGCGGCGCTGGCAGTCTTCGTTCTTGTTTCCGCCGGGATCTTCGTGTTCGCCAGTAAGAACTCCGAGATCAGCCAGAGAATCGTCGAGGTCGCCGACAACGAGGGAAATATTGAAAATATCCGCTTTGTCATCTGGAAGGCTGCAACCGCGATGTGGAGGGATCACGCCGTCCTTGGAGTCGGTCCAGGCCACTTCGACTATCTCTTTCCCGCCTACCGCCCGGAAGAGTTCCAGCTTCGGGCCGGTTACGCCCACAATGACTACCTCAATGCGCTCACGGACTACGGCGTTGTCGGCCTCCTGCTCGTGCTCCTCACGCCACTGATCCTCATCTGGAATTTTCCCGCTATCTGGAAGGGAAACCGCAGAGACCACACCGCCCTCACCTCCAAGAACAGCAACAAGGAACCGGTGCTCATTGGCTGCGGGCTCGGGATGCTCGCCATGCTCATCCACTCGTTTGTGGATTTCAACATGCAGATCCCCGCCAATGCGGCGGTCTTCGTGGTGCTGCTGGCGATCTTCTCCTCTCAATGGCGCAATGCCACACGCCGATTCTGGATCTCACCCAAATTGTGGATGACAGCCATTCAGCTGCCGGTTTTTGTGGGGCTTGGCATCTATCTCGGATTTCAGTCCTGGCGTCTGTGGAGTTCCCAGGACGTAATGAAGCAGGCCCGGTCTGCCACGACCGGATCACAGCAGATTGAACTGCTGCAGACCGGACACAGGATTGATCCGGCCAACTGGAAATTCTCCACAATGCTCGGTGAATTTTTCCGCTCACGGAGCTTTGAAGGCAACGACAACTACCAGGAGGACGCCGAAGCCGCCGTCCAGTGGTTTGACCGGTCCATCGAGGCCAATCCATGGCACTATTACGCCTATCTGAGAGCGGGACTGGCACTTGACTACATCTATCAGCATGAGAAGGCCGAGGATTACTTCCAGAAGGCCCTCGCCATTGATCCCAACGGGTATTTCACCCACTCCCACCTCGGCTGGCATTACCTCAATGCCGGAGACTACGAAAAGTCTCTGGAATTCTTCCAGCGATCACTTGAGCTGAAGCCGGAGGACAATGAGATCACGGAACGCTACCTGCCCGTGGTCAAAAGCCGCCTGAATATCGATTGACGTGACGCCCTGCCGCGAATCCCGTACTGCCCTCCACCTGCCACTGCAATGCCATCGGACCGGAGAGCCATGAATTCCCGATTCCGATTCCCTACTTCCGTTTCCTGAAGGACAGGAATGTCTCGACGAGGTCGCGGGTGGCCCGAATCCGGAGAAAATGTGAAAGGGTCCAGTATATGGCCCCGGCTGTTCCCATGGGCATGAACACGGCAAGGAACCGGTTGGCGTATCCGGGCTCGGGTTCTGCGGCCCACCATCCGAATCGTGAAACGGCCCATGCCGCCTGCGCTGACACGAGTGCACACAGGAAGATGCGGCCTATCTCCATCGGCAGTTGATCCCAGTCCAGTTTTTTCAACTTGAGACGCATGGCATAGACCAGCAGCCCGAAATTGACCCAGCTGGAAATACTGTTGGCGATACCGAGACCGACCTGTCTCAGTGGCTGTATGAGAACCGCGGCAATCACAAGGTTCACGAAGAGGCAGAAGATGCTGATATACATCGGCGTTTTGACGTCGCCGAGCGCATAGAAGCCGCGGGCGAGAGTGCCCACGTAGGAAAAGGCGACCAGACTTGGTGCAAGGCTCATCAGAGCGAGGCTGGTCCGGTGGGTTGATTCCGGGGTGAATCTGCCGCCCTGATAGATGAGCTGCACGATCGGTTCCGCGAGCACCAGCGTCAGGACAGCGGCGAAGATATTGATAAAACTTAAGTAGTGAATGCCGTCCTTGAGGGTGGATCTGAAACCGTCATAGTCCTTGGAGGCGACCAGCCCGGAGAGAGCCGAGAGGAGGTAGGTCATGAGCGACACACCGAAGACGCCCTGGGGAAACTCCATGAGCCGGACGGCGTAATTGAAGCTCGCGATGATGGATCCTTCGCCCCTGCCTTCGATAAAAAAAGCCATGCCCTGGGTGAGAAGCATGTTGATCTGGAAGGCCGCCACTCCAATTGTTCCCGGGATCATCTTGTGAACCACTTCCTGCACCGTCGGATGATTAAAGGGATTCACCCATCGCCACCGGTAGCCATTGCGGTACAGAAACGGGACCTGAAAGAATGCCTGAGCGACGCCGGCGACCAGAACAGCAAATCCCACGGCGAAGATTTTGACATCCAGCCCGCCCTTGATCTGCGGCAGCACAAGGAACACGGTGGCTATCATCACCACGTTGAGCAGCGTGGCCCCCAGCGCCGGGATGAAGAAAAAGCCGCGGGCATTCAGCATCCCCATGAAAACCGCCGCAAGACACACGAAGAACATGTAGGGAAACATCACACGCGTCAGTCGCAGCATCAGCTCGGTCCTGGCTTCGAATTCGCCCAGTGCCAGCACAAGGCTGAGTCCCACCATCACGACGCCGATCAGCGCCAGAGAAAATATCAGCAGCGCCGAGATCACCGCATTGGCATTCTCCCACATCCGCGCCTCGCCTTCCTCCGCCTCGCTGCGCTTGAACAATGGAATAAATGCAGCGGTGAGGGCTCCCTCCCCCAGCAGCCTTCGGAAGAGGTTCGGGATCATGAAGGCATAATCAAAGGCGCCCTTGACGATACCGTCTCCGAGAAACCGGGCGTAGACCATTTCACGGACAAGCCCCAGCATGCGACTCATCATCGTCGCCGCAGCCATTGCTCCACTTGATTTCAGTATCTTTGCCAAGGTGTGCTCAGTTCATTCTGCCTGTCCATCAGCCGGACGCCCGGTGAATCTGGCACAGATCCCCCACTTTTCCCATACCACAGTTGAGCAAATGCAGATTCTTTTACGGTGCCGGGCCTGTTCCCCGGTCCATGATTTGATTTTCCAACACCCGCGCGTGGAGGTAGGATCATGGCTTATGCTGAAACTGGAAAAGTTCTCCTTTGGCGTGGGCGACCGCTTTGAACACCAGGCCGGAGCCCAGCTGGCGGCCTTTGCTCAGGCGGCCTCATGCGGAGTCAACATTGCGCCGGTGTGGAACAAATCTTACCGCGAGCACACCACGATCGGATCCAACCCCTCCGGAACATGGAACGCTGCCAGACAGGCCGTCAGTGAGCTCGGCTGGACAAGGCCCTGGCATCTGGATGCCGACCACATCAACCTCAAAAATGTGGAGGGATTTCTTGAATACTGTGATTTTTACACCATTGACGTCGCGGACGCGATAGGAAAGCCGGCACCGGAAGCCGACATCGATGATTTCGTGAAGCGCCACCCGGAGCTGGTCGGTTCACTTTCCATCACGGGAATCGACAGGGAACTGGCGATCAGCGGGGACCAGCTCAGGGCCATTGCCGGAAAGTATCTCCTGGCGGTCCATCGCGCCGGTGAAGTCTATCGCCACCTTTCAGACCGGAAGGGAGCGGAAGCCATCATTCCGGAGATTTCCATGGATGAAACCGATTCACCACAGACTCCTCCGGAACTGCTGGTTATACTGGCCGCCATCGCCGACCAGTCCATACCGGTCCAGACCATTGCCCCGAAGTTCACCGGCCGTTTCAACAAGGGCGTTGATTACGTCGGAGACCTCGCGCAGTTCGCACAGGAATTTGAAGAGGACCTGTGTGTGGTGGCCCATGCTGTCGGCACCTACGGTCTGCCGGAAAATCTCAAACTGAGTGTCCACTCCGGCTCGGACAAATTCTCCATCTACGCCCCGGTAAGACAGGCCATCCGCCGCCACAATGCCGGACTGCACATCAAAACCGCCGGCACCACGTGGCTCGAGGAACTCATCGGACTCGCCGAGGCAGGCGGCGACGGCCTCGAAATCGCCCGGGAAATATACGCTCTCGCCTTCAAAAAGAAGGATGAACTGTGTGCTCCCTACGCCTCCGTTATCGATATCGACTCCGACAGACTTCCGACTGCGACCGACGTCCATGCATGGAGTTCCACCGAGTATGTCGAAGCACTGCGCCATGATCCCGCATGCCCGTCATTCAATCCACATTTCAGGCAGCTGCTGCATGTCGGCTACAAGGTCGCCGCCGGCATGGGTGACCGATACCTCTCACGTCTGAAGGAATACGAAAGCAGTATCGCCCCCAATGTCACCAGGAATATTTTCGAGCGGCACATGAAGCCGCTCTTCATCGACTGACCATTCCCGCTTCACCATCCATATCACAAAAGGAACAAAGGAAATACCTTTCAGACCATGGCTTTCATTCACGACCATTTCATGCTGCAGAATGCGGCCGCCCGGGATCTCTATCATGATCATGCGGCCGATCAGCCGATTATCGATTATCACAATCACCTGCCGCCTGCGGATATTGCCTCGGACCGGACCTTCTCCAACCTCTTTGAAATCTGGCTGGAGGGCGATCATTACAAATGGCGCGCCATGCGCTCCAATGGCATCGCCGAATCACTGTGCACCGGCGCAGCCGATCCTTATGAGAAATTCGCCGCCTTCGCCGCGACCGTTCCACACACCCTGAGGAACCCCCTGTATCACTGGACCCACCTTGAACTGAAGCGGTATTTCGATATAGACACTCTGCTCAGTCCCCAGACCGCCCGGGAAATCTGGGATCGGACTAAGGAACAGCTGGCCAGCCCGGAATTCAGTGCCAGAAACATCCTGCGGAGATTCAGGGTCACCGCCCTGTGCACAACCGATGACCCGGCGGACTCCCTCGATCACCATCAGGCTGTCGCCGGCGATACCAGCCTGGATGTCCAGGTGCTGCCCGCATTCCGACCGGACAAGGCCCTCAATGTGCACACCCCCGATGCCTTCAACGCGTGGATTCAAAAACTGGAGAAGACCGGCAACTGTTCGATTTCTTCGCTGAGTGACCTGATGGAGTGCCTCAGGCAACGGCATGATGATTTTCATGCGCTGGGGGCGCGGATCTCCGACCACGGCCTGTCCACCTGCCTTGCCGAAGACTGCACCGAAAGTGAAGCAGCCGCCATTTTTGACCGGGCACGGTCAGGCCACCCCGCCTCGCCCGAACAGGCCGAGAAATACGGCAGTTTCCTGATGCACTTTTTCGGAGTCCTCGATGCGGAAAAAGGATGGACCAAACAGCTGCATCTCGGCGCCATGCGGAATAACAACTCCCGCAAATTCAAGGCCATAGGCCCGGACACCGGCTTTGACTCCATCGGGGACTGGCCCCAGGCCCGGAAGCTCTCCCAATACCTCGACCGGCTCGATTCCATCGACCGCCTGCCCCGAATGATCCTCTATAATCTGAACCCCACCGATAACTACATTTTCGGGACCATGCTCGGGAACTTCCAGGACGGCACAATTGCCGGGAAGATCCAGCTTGGCAGCGGATGGTGGTTCCTCGATCAGAAGGAAGGCATGGAATGGCAGCTGAACACCCTCTCCAACCTCGGTCTGCTGTCGCGCTTTGTCGGGATGCTCACCGACTCACGGTCTTTCATGTCCTTTCCACGACATGAATACTTCAGGCGGATCCTGTGCAACCTCATTGGCCGCGATATTGAAAATGGGGAAATCCCGAATGACCGCACCCTCACCGGACCAATGGTCGAGAATATCTGTTACCACAACGCGCGCTCATTCCTCGGTATCGGATAGGCGGAGGAAGCGGCTCATCCTATTCCGGGGTCCCTCTTTTAATCCGTTTCAGGATATCGTTGATCACAGTCAGTGAATTGGGCATCCACTGATGGGTCACGACCGTCACGCGGACATTTTCCGCCATGCTCCAGACCGAACTTCCCGGCGGGATGATCACCTGGTCCCACGGGGTCCAGTAGGAAACCAGATCCATGCCGCTGAGCATGTCCTGGTTGGCATTGAGACGGGTGAGAAATTCAGAGTTGCCGCGCATCTGCACAGTGCCGCGGCCGATCCAAACCCACGACCAGATGGTCCCGTGATGGGGTGCGGAAATCGAAAAAAACTGCCGTGTCCGGTGATACCCGCCAAGCGCCTGGAGATAGTACCGGCAGACAAGCGCTCCCATCGAAAATCCAATCAGTGAAAACCGATCCCCCTCGGGCACGGCATCATGGATGAACTGCTTCAGCTGCGCGGAGAGTTCCTCAATCGGCGGACCGCCCCAGCACGGCTTCAGGGTAATCACATGACACCTGATGCCATGGTCCTCGAGATGACGCACCATCCGGCGGAAAACCCATCCAGTGTTGAAAATACCATGCACGAGGACGGCATGCGTCAGTGAGTTATTCTCCGGCCCCATATACACATGTGAGAAACTGCGACTTTGTAGGTTCTTCAAAGCTCCCGCATGAATTTATAATCATCAGGATATATGAACTTTCCCGTTATGATAGAGAAGAGCGGGAAACACAAGAAATTTAACGGGTGTGATGGCAGAGCGCGAAAAGCTGCTCAGCGCTGCAGCGGGTCCCAGAACTCGAGATTGACATCGCTGCGTGAGCGGATGGGGTCGGATGGAGGGTTGATGCGGGAGGATTCCCGAAATTCGGCATGCATGTCATTGAAGACCATATTGCCGCCGGAGACGTGGCGGTTGGGATCGACCCCTTCTTTGGTATCGCCGGGACCGAAGCCTGAACTGGGCCACCAGAGGCTGCTGCTCCACATACCGTCCGGTTTGGGCATGGTGTCGCCGATAACCATGTTCATCGATGGTTTCCGGACCTGTGTGCGCCTGAACCATGGTTCGCTGGTGATGGTGCGGCGGAACACCTGCACACTCTGTCTCCCGTACGGATGGAGCCCGAGAAAAAAGGCGTTATATCCATAACCGACCTTGTGGGCGTCAAACTGCCATTCCCATTCAATTCCCAGATCGCGCCGCCGTCCCTTCATCGACGGGCATCGAAACAGGTTTGTATTGGAATTGGCCGGGACAGTGCTGAGGTTCCCGTTCCTGTTCATGATTGTCATGCCCCACCAGTTATTGGGCCGGATCCCGGTATCACGCAGACCATTATTTCTGTGCGCCGGAAACACGTCCTGGTTGTCGTCGGTGTATATCTGCATGAACATCGCAATCTGCCTCAGGTTGTTCAGGCACGAGGTGCGGCGTGCCTTCTCGTTTGCCTTGGACAGTGCCGGAAGCATCATGCTGGCAAGGACAGCGATAATCGCAATCACCACCAGTAGCTCAATCAATGTGAAGGCAGATGACCGGGCCGTCCGGGAGGACATGCTGTCTGGGTTCATGAGTTGCCATCATACACCCGGTCCCCGGTCATTTACCAGCGGTGATTCATCACAGAAAATCCACCCGGGAAATATTGCCTTCCCCCGCTGCTCCATCCGGCATGCATCCTGTATCCGTCATGAGAAAGAAATACCCCGCGGATGCGGGGCAGGTCTTTGCCATCACTATCATGTATCAGCGAAGCCGCCCCGCGGCGTGGAACCGTCGGGCGGATGGGAGATTATTTGAGAGTCCGGATGTAGGCCATGATATCGCGTATCTCGGATTTTTTAAGAAGGAGTCCCATGGGAGGCATGGCACTAACCGGTCCGAAGCCCTCGGCCAGCTGTGCATTGGGAACGATGAGACTTTCCAGCAGCTGGCGGTCGTCCAACCGTGAGGCAACGCCCTCAAGATTTGGTCCGGCTTCGCCGACACCGACATTTCCGACTTTGTGGCAGCGCAGGCACTGCGCAACGGGATGGGATTCGAATATTGACCTGCCGTTGGATGAATCACCGCCCTGCATGGCAACCATCCATGGCCGAAGCTCATCGGAAACATCCAGGGAACCGAAGTAATCAGCAAGAGCCGCTTTATAATCCTCCCGGTCCACCCCGGCTGCCATGTCCACCAGTTCGAGGTGTATGGACGGGTCGATCACCTCATCATCGCCCAGCTTTTCCAGAATGCCCTTCAGGAAAAACTCCCTGGATTCCGCTGAATCAAGGGAGGCGATCTGCAGCATGGCGCTGTTTCGCAGAGACGGATCCCCGGAAAGGGTCAGAATGCGAAGCCTCGGAAAGGCCTCATCACCCTTCTCGGCGGCGAGGACTTCCATGGCCGCGGCCACTACTTCAGGGTTGCCGGAATCGAGGCCGGCTGCTATGCCCTCCTCAAACTGTTCATCATCGAGTCCGGGCAGAGCCTGAACTGCGGCGACCCGCTGACTGGGTGACAGTGAGGAATCCCCGATTGCGGCGACCAGTCTGTCATCGGCCATTACAATTCCCAGTTTGGACATGGCGAGTCCCAGTTCCTCGCTGAGTGGCTCATCCAGCCGGGTTGCGAGAGCCGGCAGCCCGCGCTCCAGAAGCGACCTGACGGAAGCCATCGAAGAGTCACGGCTGACCGGTCTGTACCATCCGAGGACGCGATCGAGTTTGGAAGGCTCAAGCCAGTCTCCGAGGCTGCGAATGGCTTCGATCCGGACCCGATCGGAAAGCTTCGGGTTTCCAGCGAGGTCGATAACGCGTTGGGCATTCACCTCCCGGCCCAGCCTGAAATTGGCGTTGATCACACGGCGAAGCAGTGCTTCGTTGTCACCTTTGAATCCCTCGGGGAGGGAGTCGTCCGCATAGGCCACACCCATTCCGGCAAGAATGGGGAACTCTGATTCCAGATTAAGATCATTGAGGGCGCGTGCGGCCTCTGTCACCACCCATTCATCACGATCGCTCAGGAAGAATGATATGCCGCGCGCATGCTTCAGTTTCCGCAGGGCAAGAAGTGCACCTCTCCGGGCAGCCGGTGACGGGTGATTGCCAAGGCCAATTAACTTCTCCGGATCCTCCATCCACGCAAGCCCCATGACACAGGCATGACGCAGATAAACATCCTCGTCGTCATTCTCCGCCAGGATTTCAACGAGGCGGTCGAACTGATCGACGAGGCCATTTTTCCCGGCGGCCATGGCGGCGAAAAACTGAACCCGGGAATTGGAGTCGGACAGAAGTGCTCTGGTAATGCTTCTCGCTCCCTGCCGGTAGTGGTTGTCTCCAATAACCCGTGCCACCTGCGCGCGCGTCTCGGCATCCTGGTGACGGGCGAGGTTGATGACTGATGACAGCGGATGACGGTCAAAAGCATCGGGATCGCGCTCATAGTCCCGTGCAAGAATCCCGAGTCCCCAGATGGAATGAATGCGCTGCAGCTGGGCATCGGAACGCAGACCGGATTCAAAAACGGTCACGGTGCCTGGACCGCGCGAAGCCAGCTCAATCTGCGCTCTGAGTCGGACCCTCATGTCCTCATGCGCCATGAGAGAAAGGAGTTCGTCTTCGGTGCGATGGGAAAATCCCTCGGCGACCATCTGCTTCATGGAGAGTATCGATTCATGCGCCGGGATGTTTTTGTATTCAATAGTGTATATCCGCCCCTTGCCGTTGTGATTCCAGCTGGAGACCCAGTCGGCGAGGTACATCCGTCCGTCGAATCCGAAATCGAAATCTGTCACCAGCACGCTTTTTATGAAGTCATGCCGGCCGGTGGTTTTGAAACCGGCACCATGATTTTCCATGGCAAAGGCATGCACCAGAGACTGTGCTGCCCCGCCCCGGAAATCACACAGAAAGAAATGATTGCTGTACTGCCCCGGTAGTCCGGTGCCCGGGTAATATGTGAACCCGGATGGGCCATTGCCGATATGATCGATGGGTGGGAGTACCCACGCCGCCTGGCCCTCGTGCTGGAGGTGCCACAGCTTTTCATTATTCCACGGTCCGCGGGAGTAATCGCCTCCAAGGTATTGATAGGCCATATTCCAGCCGCTTTCGCCACCCTCAACGCAGTAGACGATTCGCGCCCTGTCCCCGGCATCGGAGTTGTTGTCACCGGTGAACAGGTTGCCATACTTGTCGAACGCCAGTTCCTGCGGATTGCGGAGGCTTGAGTGAAACACTTCCAGATCGGATCCATCGAGGTTGCAGCGAAAAACTGCGCCGGCGCCCGGATCGTGAAGGAGCCCGCCTTCGGCTGTGCGGACGTGATATCCACGGTCGCCAATGGACCAGTAGAGCTTCCCGTCTGGACCGATCACCAGTCCATGCATATCATGCCCTCTCAGGGCGACCCTCACACCAAAGCCGCTGAAAACCGGTTCACGTGTTTCAGCCTGCCCGTCGTTGTCGATATCGCGGAGTTTCCAGAGGTGGGGGATATTGGTGTAGTAGACATCGCCGTTCCAGTAGAGGACCCCGGCTCCGGTTCCGTCCAGCGGGTCGTTGAAATTCCTGGCAAAAAATGTGGATTTATCCGCGAAGCCGTTGCCGTCGGTGTCCTCGATCAGCCGGATCCATTCATCACCGCGACGGAAGTAGTCCAGCCCCCCTTCGAATCGGTCCTGCCATTTGACGAACATCTCAAGACGGTCCTCAACTGTTTGTGCAGCCAGGTCATCCATGAGCCAGTATCCATGACCACGGTTGTCCTCCACACCGTTGGTCTGCCGCTCGGTCTCGGCGGTGAACACCCGCCCTTTCTCGTCCACGTAGAGAGCAACCGGATCCTGAACCATTGGTTCCGCCGCCCAGAGCCGGACCTGAAAACCCTCATCCACCTGCATCGCGGATATATTGTCCAATGCATCCTGGGGCACATCCGCATCCGGGTTGACCGCAAAACTCTGTATGCCAAAAAGACAACAGAGTATGACTGTTCCGAGTGAAAAACGCATGAAGGAAAAATACAGTCCCGGTGCGTCAAGGCAAGTCCGGTGGTCAGGACAAATCTGCGCGGCGGAACTATGAGCCAAGTTCCCCGGCGATATCCATGGTGGTCATCGCATGGAGTCCGGCTGTGGCCCCCGGCTCACGATGGTAGCCTCCACCATAGACCGCGGTGACAGGCACATCCCGACGTCGACACCACCGGGCCACCATCCTGTTCCGCTCGGAAATTTCCGGCGTGGTCAGACGCATCTGCCCGAACCGATCCTCGCGATGGAGGTCCACCCCGGTGATCCAGATGATGAAATGGGGATCAAACGCATCCTCGATGGCTCCGAGTGCGTCATCCAGAGCGGCCATGTAGGCTGACCCCTCCACCCATCTTTCCAGGCCGACATCAAGATCTCCGGGTTCCTTGATGGAGGGAAAATTGCGGGCCACATGGATGGAAAAAGTATAGACGAGTGGATTGTTGCGGAAGATATGGTGATTGGCGTTGCCCTGATGGGCATCGGTGTCGAGGATCAGGATGCGCCAGTCGGGGTAGGAACGCCACAGGAATTCGATGGCGGTGGCCACATCATTGAGGATACAGAATCCCTGTCCCCGGTCCGGAAACGCGTGATGGGTGCCGCCCGCGAGGTTGAAACTGACACCATCCTCGATGGCAGCCATGACGGCAGCCAGAGTGCCCCTCACCTCCAGGAAAGACCGCCCGAATAACTCCGGCCGCCAGGGAAGGCCCATGCGGAATATCTCCTCGTCGCTGAGTGTCCCGAATCGGAGTTTATTCAGGTAGACAGGATCATGCACTGCATCCAGCAGTTCCTCCGGGAAGTCGGGCACGGTCTTCACGGTCACTGAACGGCTTTCCCTTTCGATGATCCTTGCAGCGTCGGCAAATTTGGACATCGGGAATGAATGCCCGGCAGGCAGCTGGTAGAAATAGTCGTCGTGGTAAAAAGCCTTCACAAGGCGGAACAGAATCTTCCGGGAGTCGGATTTCAGCTGCGGGTATCAGCCTCAACAAGTTCCCGGACCTGAGAGAGTTCGTGGGCAAAACCGCTGTTGAGAATCGGAAACCGGCACCATGTCTTGGGATCCACATTCTCATCATCCACGTGAAAATTGGGGGCCAGTCGTTCCCTTTTCCACTGGTTGCGACTCCAGAGACTGAAGAACCGGATGACCCAGCCACCGACATCGGCCGGTGCCGCTTCCCTGAAGACTGCGCGCCCGAGATGATATATTTCGACAGGGCTTTTCTTGTCTCGGATGGCCCAGCGCTCGATCTGATCAAGGACCATGTATGGCATCAGATCCTGTTCGTCCTTCTGGGCATGACTTGCCGGACGCAACTCGGCCGTCGGTTCCAGGTCGTTGACAACCTTGACTGCAGGCATTGAAGGAATGTGCTTTCCGTCCTGTGTTTCCATCCATCTCAGCCACCTCAGAAGGAATGCCTTGTCGGTTCCCCCCAGCGGGGCCAGTCCGCCACTGGTGTCACCGTCCATGGTGGCGTATCCCACCGAAGCCTCCGATCGATTACTGGTGGTGAGGAAAAGCGCCCCCCGGCAATTGGCCATCATCCACGGACCGGGACTCCTTACACGTGCCTGAATATTCTGTAGGGCGAGGTCATCCCGCTCCCATTCGAGTTGACGACTCAGACTCGATTCCGCCAGTTTGCGGTAGGCAACAACCAGCTCCTCAACATCCCAGACGGCATGCCCGGCACCTGTGGCTTCCGCAATCACACGTGCGGCATTTTCTGTCTCCGCGCCGCTGTTTGAAGTCTTCTGGTAGACCGTGAACAGCAGATCTCGCATCTGAAGAGCCGCGGATGAATCCCACCAGTCGAGTCTTGACCGGATTCCCTCCCCGCCCAGCTCACGCCTTGCCAGTTGCCACATGACCCAGACCATAACAGCAGAAGCCGTCGAATCAGCACCTCCACTGAGTGACAGCACAAATCCGCGTGAGCGGGTCTTGCGCATGTAATCCCAGAGTCCAAGCGAAATGGCGCGTGCCCACTCAATTTCACGGCACCAGTTCTCCTGAAAACAAACCGGCGGAGGGGCCACCTCGTTCTTCCATGCCAGAGTCGTGGTGATGACGGGATGACCTGAACGCACCGCATCAGATGCACCGGCCCGGCGGCGGGCCAGCCTGTTCAGATCCAGGTCAACCGGTGCGCTGGTGACGGAATGATCCCTGAAGGTAAATCGCGGTCCCTTCTGCACAATCTGTCCATGGGAGGCAATCAGGCACTGACCGTCATAGATGATCCGCCCCGCTTCATTTCCCACCAGATTTGCGTAGATGTATGCAACGGAAAAACTCCGGGACGCATCCGTCACAAAATTTTCACGGATACGGTCTTTTCCGAAGGCGAAGTGACTGGCACTGGGATTGAGGATGAGGTCGACGGACTCGGCGCAGTACCGGCGGCCCGGACGATTGGCAACCCACGCGTCCTCGCAGATTTCATAGCCAATCAGAATCCCCCCGACATCAAAAAGATAGTCACCGACCGGATAACTGCAGTCACCGTAAGCATCCGGAATCATGCTCGTCTCCCCGGACTTCCAAGCCCTGAACCACCGGGGCTCATAATGGAGACCGTCCCGGGCCAGATTCTGTTTCAGGTAAAAACCGAGAATCCGGCCATCGCAGAGAAGTGCCGCCGCGTTATAGACCCGGCCATGAACATTCAGAGGCAGCCCGAGTGAAACCACCATCGAGGCTGTGAGCGGTGCGAGCTGCTTCAGCCGCCTCCATGATTCCTCAGTGACCGAAGAGGAAAGAAACTGGTCCTCACAGCCATAACCTGAAATACACAACTCAGGGAGACACAGTATTTCAACCCCTTGTGACCTGGCCTCTTCAAGACAGCGGGCAATGCGGGAAGTGTTGCCCTCCCAGTCCATGGGAATCTGGTTCAGACACCCTGCTGCAAGTCTAACGTAATTCATTTGTTCCTTCGATCCTAACCGATGTTCCCGGTTTCGCAGCCTGAATCTCTACGCCAAATGACGCATCCCATCACCCACCGGCTCCAGTGGGCCGGCACTTAAAAAACACCGCCAACACCCGATTTATTTCAGGGACACTATCGCATCCTTAATCATGCCGGAAGAGACATTCAGTCTTCACCTCTCAGAGGAGGATCTGCTGCAGTACTACCGCGGGACGGCAACTCGCGTCAGTATCACGGCCGATTCGGGCCGCGTGATCCAGTTCCCGGCTGTCAATCTCAGGACATTCATTTCCCCGATGGGAATTCATGGCCGATTCCGAATCCGCTTCGACAGCCGGAATAAATTCATGGACCTGACCAGAATTGATGCCCGCCACCTTCACGGTGGACCCCGACCTGCCAATGACGGGAAAGCACACTTTACCGAGGACCCATCATCAGATTCCAGCCACCTGGACATATTCGGCTAACCCCCGGAGGCGCGGTGCCAGGTACCGTCAAGCCACAGTCACAGTCATAACATGAAAAAGCCGGCCATGAATGACCGGCTTTTGAAATGTGATGGACTGTAAAATTCCGGAAGAAAATTACATGGCAACGCCAAGTTTCTTCAGAGTCTCGAAGGTGACACCACCGGTGGCCAGGTTGTTCTTGACCTGATACTCGCGTACAGCTGCGAGAGTCTGGGCAGTCAGCTCGCCATTGATCGGGCCAGGGTTGTGACCGGCAGCCGAGAGAGCCTGCTGAATGCGGGCAACAACTTCAGGAGTCACGTTGGTTTCGCAGAGGATTTGACGCCATTCCTGTGTTCCGCCATCAACACGGACCTGCTTTGTGACGGTGTCGTATACAGGTTCGGTCGGGATGACACGTCTTTGAGCAGGTGTTACGAGAACGCGGCGCTTGACTGTGCCGTATTCGGCAGGAATGGGCACACGGCGTGTGGTCTCAGGAGTTTCGACAACTGTCTTGGTGATGGTGTCGTACTGAGCGGGTGTGACTTCCTGCTTGGTGGAAGCGGCAGAAACCAGCTTGCGCTTGCGGACGGTCTTGTATTCGGCAGGGATGGTGACCAGACACATGATGTCTCCAGTGGCTCCGTCGATCTTTTCGATAGGACCGCGGCCTGGCTTCCACTCAACGCGCTCAGGAGAGACGAGGACGCGCTCTTCAACCC
Organism: Verrucomicrobiia bacterium; assembly: GCA_030425355.1. Classification (GTDB taxonomy): domain Bacteria; phylum Verrucomicrobiota; class Verrucomicrobiia; order Limisphaerales; family JAJOIW01; genus JAJOIW01. The sequence continues at coordinate 9,359 of JAUIAG010000006.1, read as the reverse complement.
ACTCGTATTGGGCAGGGATTTCAACCAGGTTGGTGATGGCAGGCTGAATCATGACGCGCTCGGTCACAGTTTTGTAGGTGGCCGGGACGACCTCGAGACGGTAGGTCTCAGGTTTGATTTCAACGCGCTCCTCGACAACTTTGTATTCGGCCGGGATGGTTTCAATGCGCTGACCGGCAGCTTCGATCTGAACCTGCTCTGTTACGGTTCTGTAGGTCGGAGGGACGACAACGCGGGTGAAGCAGTCACCTGGTTTTGCATTGGGAGGCAGTGCATTGCCGAGTCCGGTAAATTGAGCTTCACGGACCATGGGGCGGGTGGAAGTCACGGTCGTGGAGGAGGATGTTGACTCTGTTACGACAGTTTCGGTGCTGGAGGATACGCGGGTATCCACAGGCTGAGCTGTTGTCTTTACGGAGTGGGCGGAATACTGGCTGGTTTGCTGACAGCCGGTCATGGCCACGCCGCCGAGTGCAACAACAGCAGTAACAAGGAGTGATGTATTTGTCTTAGTCATTTGTTGGGTTCGTTGTTTTCTTTAACGCTGTAAATCAGTGATCCTTTGAGTAAGCCCCGTTATTCAGTATTCAATCTTTCCTCCCGTTTGGGAAGAAAAATATGGAAAGAACGGAGATCCGGCAGACCTCCCGAAAGGATCCAATGGAGCCATCGATTTTTCACGGACTTTCTTAATAACTGAGCGGAGGTAAGAAAAGAGAAACCTACGGCAAATGACAGTAATCCAACAATAAATAGAGACTCGTCATCGTAGATCAACCCTTACAACCCTTTGCTACGGAACCACTTCTGGAGCAGCTCTGTGGGAAGTTAAGCAGAAAGTTATTCACAATGCAAGCTCAGAAATCACCAAAAAGATGCTTTCTGTCTGTATTTGAGACACGAATTGGCTCCGTCTGGACGGAATTGAGTCGTTCTGAGATCACGGAGTGCCGTCCGGAGTGAGGCAGGGGGGATTGGGGCTTTTATGGGTTAGAGGGTTCCTATGCGGCCGGTTGAGTCGCCGAAACGTTCCAGATCATCGACACCCATGTGGTCGGCGAGGCTGAGGAACAGGTTGCTCATAGGCTGAGGCCGGCACTGAATGAAGCGCCCCGGGCTCAGAGAGCCGCCGCCGCCGCCGGCGAGGATCACCGGGAGATTGTCGTGGGTGTGACGATTGCCATCGGCGATGGCGCCGCCGTAGAAGATCATCGAGTTACTGAGCACGGATGAACCGTCAAAATCCCTCATTGAATGGAGTTTTCCGAGGAAACGTGCGAAGTGTTCGGCGTAGTAGCGGTCGATTCTGGCCACTTTCTCCCACTGATCGGGATGGCTGCCGGCGTCATGAGTGAGCCAGTGATGGCCCTCGGGAACGCCAATCTGCGGAAAGGCATAATTCGTTCCGTCACCGGCGAGCAGGAGCGTGGCGATGCGGGTCGAGTCGGTCTGGAAGGCCAGGGCGAGGATCCCGAACATCAGATCCATGTGCTCCCCGAAGTCTGCCGGAGTCCCGTCGGGCACCTGCATCGCGACTTCGGGAAGCTCGCCGAACTGCTCCGAGCGCACGATACGCTGTTCGAGTTCTCTGACACCAGTCAGGTATTCATCGAGTTTCTGTCCGTCATTGTAGGCGAGTTCCCGGCGCAGGGCTTTTGCATCCTCCATAATGAAATCGAGAACGGATTTCTGATCGCGCTGCCGCTGCTGGTGGGAGGCGGCCCTGTCGTTACTTGAACCGGAACCGAAGAGGCGCTCGAACAGGAGTCGGGGATTCGATTCGGGAGTCATCGGGGTTGTCTCGGATCGCCAGGAGATATTGTAGAGGTAGGCGCAGGAGTATCCGGAATCGCACTGCCCTGCCTTGCGGACTTTGTCACACGTGAGTTCCAGGGAGGCGAACCGGGTCCGGTTCCCGATCTTCCGGGCGATTATCTGGTCGATGGAAACACCGAGATGGATGTCAGCCCCGGCGGTTTTTCTGGCCCGGACCCCGGTGAGAAGCGTGGCATTGGCACGGGCATGATCGCCACCTCCATCCGGGCCGGGCTTCGCGTTCTCGTGATTGAGACCGGCAATGACCTGGATTGAATCCCGGTATGGTTCAAGGGGTTGCATCGTCCGGTTCAGGACGAAGGCGCTCCCCTCGCCGCTGGGCCACCAGTTATCCTGCTGAACGCCGTTCGGGATTGAGCAGAAGGCAATTCGTCGAGGGGGCGTTTTAACTCCGCCGGCCCCTTTGCCGGTCAGGGTGAAGCATTCGAAGGCAGGCAGGGCCACGGCTACGCCCAGACCGCGGAGAAAATGACGACGGCTGGAATTGAGGCGCGGCAGCGCTGGCGGGGTGTCCGGTGTTAAGTTCTTTTTCATGGCTGAGTGGATTGACGGGATTTGTCAGGGGCTGGTTGTCAGTGAACCTCAAGGCCGGATTGTTGAGGATGAACCGCAATTGGACTGGATGCCCGGCGTTTTTGAAAGGGCGCGGATTCGACGATGCCTTCAATCAGGCTCATGAATCGGCCGTCCTGCTTTTCCAGTTGGTCCACGATCCGGTCGACGGTGTATTCATCATAATACTCGAGTCCCCGGCCGAGAGCGTATGTCAGAAGCTTCTCAGTCAGGCACCGGTAAAAATCGGAGCGGAATCCATCCAGCAGAATGGTTTTGAGTTCCCTGACGCCCTTGAACGACTCACCTGTGACCAGGTCGCCGGCCGGATTGATCGATTGGCCGGCCTCCAAGTCACGCCAGGTGCCGATCGCCGAGAAATTCTCAAAGGCCAGCCCGAGGGGGTCGATGCGGGAATGACAGGAGCTGCACAGCGAATCATCACGGTGGCGCTCCAGAAGCTGCCTCAGCGTCGGTTCCCGGTCCGGAATCCCGGCCACGGCCGCTTCGAGATCAGGTATATCGGGAGGCGCTGGTGGAGTCGGCGTTCCCAGGATGTTCTCAAGAATGAAAAGGCCGCGTTTCACCGGAGATGTTCTGGTCGGGTTGGATGTGACAAGGAGCATGTTGCCCTGAGTCAGAACCCCGCCCCGGGGGCTGTCTGGAGTCAGACTGACACGGCGCATTTGATGTCCCTCCACACCGCTGATTCCATAGTGCTCCGCCAGTTGCTGATTGAGGAATGTATAGTCGCTGCTGAGGAATTCGTCGATACTGCGGTTTTCGCGGAGCACATATTCGAAGGTCATTTCCGCTTCGCGGCGCATGGCCTGACGCAGACCGGAGTTGAACATCCGGGAAATTCCGTGCAGTTCGCGCATCCGTCTGCGCGCTGCCACGAGTGCGGATGAATCGTCATCACCCGCTGCCGAAAACAGTCTGGAGCCGAATTCGCCGCGGATTGATTCGAGTTCATCCTGGAGGCCGAGTGCTGCCAGGGGTTCTATGGGAGTGTGGTCGATATTGCGGGTCATCAGCCACTGGCCTGTGAAATTCCGGATGAGTTCGCCGGAGCGCGGGTCCTGCAGCATCCGCCGGACCTGTTCAGGCAGTTGCCTGCGCAGAAGTCCCTTTTCAGCCAGATCGAACAGATCCTCATCGGGCATGCTTGACCAGAGAAAATAGGATAAGCGTGACGCCAGTGACCATTCGTCGACATACGGGTGCGCTTCTCCGGCATCAGCGGGATCCACGTCTTCGATACGGAAAAGAAAACGCGGGGAAGCCAGCATTGCCACCAGCGAACGGGCGATGCCCTCCTCGAAGCTCGCGCCCGGTTTTTCAAATCCTGCGGCGGCAAAATCCACGAAGTCCTGCAGCATGGGCTTCGATAACGGCCGCCGGAAAGCCAGGCGCCCGAAATCCCCCAGAATACGGGCGGCATAGGCGCGCCGTTCCTCGATGCCATCCGGTGCCGGTCCTTCCGGAAAGAATCTGGTGTAACCCGCGGGCTGCACCCCGAAGCGGAGGTCGGCCGGGCCGCGGACGACAGCCGATTTTACAAGAAAGTCCAGGCGGTTCAATTTTCTCTCGGGAGGGACCATCGGTTTCACCTCAACGGTCAGCACATGATCCCCGGCTTCCAGCATGCGTTCGGCGCTGTAGCGGAATGCGGCCCCGCGATCCGGGTCATCGGAGAAGGCGTAGACAAATTCATCCCGGGCAATCTCTTCACCATCCACAGAGAAGATCCCGATGCAGCGGCCGGGATCGAAGGCAAACTCGCCGTCCACGTGGACATTGAACTCAACCTCGTACTGACCTGAATGTTCAAGATGGACGGAACAATCCAGCACAGCGGCGTCGTAAAAGGAAATCCGGTCGCCATCGACTTTCCCGTCAGGGGTCCGGAAAGCCGCGCCGGTGAAAACTTTTTCCGGCCTGACTCTGGAAGTCAGCGGGACTGCTTCTTCAATGATGGTCGTCGCCGCCCTGACATACTTCTCCATCAGCAGTGGCGAAATACTCAGGACATCGCCGATGTTATCGAATCCATAGCCGGTGTCATCCGGGGGAAACTCCAGTTCGGTGTTGAAGTCAACACCGGTGAGCTCGCGTATGGTGTTCCGATACTCGACCCGGTTCAGCCGGCGGATGGTGATCCGTCCCGGGTCCGGATCAGCCGGATCTATGCCGAAGACATCCTGCTGAACCCACGAATTGATGAGGTCTTTTTCTGCCTCGGTTAACTGCGGCTTGCGCTCCGGAGGCATGATTCTGGCCCGGATATTTTTTACAATCTTCAGCCACAGGTCGCGGCTGCCAAGGAGGTCGGCATCATCTGAAAAACCGTCCAGTGACAGTCCTCCTTTTGAGGCCCCGTCGCCATGGCAGTCGTAGCAACGGTCCTCCAGTATGGGGAGAATCCCGGCGCGGTACCGGTCGGCCCGCACGCGGATATCCGTCTCCGCGCACAGCATGCCGCCGCCTGATGCCAGCAGCAGAACGAGATAGAGAAGCAATCCGTTTATCCGAAAAAGTTGCGGTATGTTTCGCATGGTAAGAATGCCCTGTCTGCCCTCGCCGTCACCGGTTTAATGAGGAGATGCCGGGACCATCGCCACGTCCCCTTGTTTCGCCGGCAGGACCCAGACCAGTTGAGGGACATTCCCGGAACCTCGATGCCATGGTGAACTCCGGTGGAGGTGGATGACTCCCCGTAAGATCCAATACGGGTTCCCCCCATGAGAGCACTGTCGGAAAAAGGGCTGTTTGACGCACAGTCTATATGCAACCGGGCTTCCGTGCCAACAAGGATTTCATGGCAGCAATGAATGCACCCGGCTGGATGGCACCGAAGACCATTTCTTACAATTGAGGGACAGCAAAACCAAAATGACCTGCCGGGGAACCTTCGGGAAAGCCACCGCGGGGGAAAGGCCGGAGTCCCCCGGGCCGGTGACATAATTCATTTCATCCGGGATGCAGTTCATCCATAATAATGGCGGTAGGGGTCGGATTGATTCCTGAACAAATTCACTCCACTTACATGATGCACTTCAGCAAAATATACATACTGTTCATCCTTTCATCACTCACCCTCACCTCGATGGCAGCTGATTATGAGCACATATTCCCGGAGCTGGAACTGGTGGTTGAGGAGGAGATGCGCGAGTGGAATATCACAGGGATCGCAATCGCCCTTGTGGATGATCAGAATATCATTTTCTGCAAAGGATTTGGTGAAGCCGGACGGGATTCAATCTTTCGTGCCGGCAGCATTTCCAAACTTTTCAATGCACTGGCGGTGATGCAGCTGGTTGAAGAGGGAAAAATGGATCTGGATGCACCGATTGCGGTGGATCAACTGCCGATCAACCCATTCCCCGGTGAGCCGGCCATCACCCTTCGCCACCTGCTCTCCCACCGCAGCGGTCTTCAGCGCGAGTCACCTGTGGGCAGTTACATGGACGACTCGGAACCGGGCATCGAAGCCACCGTCAGAAGCATCCGCCAGTCTGTGCTGGTCACCCGCCCGGGGGCGGAAATGCGCTATTCCAACATCGGCCCCACACTCGCCGGCCACATTGTGGAGCAGACCACCGGAATTTCATTCGAGGAATATCAACAGAAGAGACTGCTTCAGCCACTGGGCATGACAGAATCATCATGGACCCTGGCCTCGACGCCGGCCGAGCGGATCATCGATTCCTACATGAGGGTGGCCGACGGCGAAGGCGGATGGACACGACGAAAGGCACCCGTATTCGACCTTGGCACAATCCCGGCGGGCAATCTTTTCACAACGGCCGGTGACCTGGCACGATTTGCCAGCGCCCTGATGGGTGACGGGACAATTCCGGTATCGAAGGACTCGCTGCGGCTCATGTGGACCCCACAATTCACCGACAGTGAAACCGGCTTCGGGCTGGGGTTCGTCCGGGGCAGCTTTCACGGCCGGCCCACAATCGGCCACAGTGGCGCGGTTTACGGCCACAGCACATCATTCGTTGTTTTGCCCGATGAGAAAATAGCTGTCATCGTGCTCGCCAATGAGGACATTGCCAATGGCCGCGTGCATCGCATCCATGAAACCGCTTTGACCCTGATGCTCAATGCAGGACAGAATGCACGCATCCCCCCCAGGAAATCACCGGTCGCCCTTGATGACCTGACTGCATTCGCCGGCGAGTATGAATCACAGAGCTACTGGGCCAGACTCTGGATTGAAGGAGACAGGCTTCAAGGTGACATATCCGGTCAGCCGACGCGCTTCACACCGACCGGGTCATCGACCTTCACGGCGGACAGCCGGATTCTTGATGCGGCGGCCGCCGAATTCAGCCTGGATGCCGACGGCCGGGCCAACGGATTCAAACTCGCGGGGCAGTCCTATGTCCGTGTCCCGGAACAGACAACTCCCCTGCCCGATGAATGGCATCCGGTGCTCGGGAGTTACGGACTGGAGTTCATTCCGGTGATCATCTCAGAACGACATGGACACCTCTATGCCATGACTGAAAATATGGTGGACTATCGTCTATCGCCGGTGAACCGCCACGTGTGCGCACTCCCGCCGGGAATGTATGTCGGCGAGGAGGTGGTCTTTCTTCCGGATTCCGATGGACGGATAGCCGCCATAAATTTTGCCAACATGGTTTTTCACCGTCGCAACTGAATGATTCAAGCAGCCCACATGGAACTGATTCTCAAAGATATTCACCTGCCGATGCGGCATGCCTTCACCATTTCACATGGGACCACCACAGTGCAGCACAACCTGCTCGTGGAACTGAGGCAGGATGGAGTGAGCGGCTATGGCGAGGGGGCATCCTCCCATGCTTACAAGGCTTTCACGGCCGAATCAATGCGCACAGCCCTTGAAGGAGCACGGCATGAAATTGAGGCACAACCGCTCGACAATCCCGCATTGCTGTGGGAGCGGATACTGCCGGTGCTGGGCCACAACAGGTTCGCCCTGTGCGCACTGGATGAAGCTGCTCACGATCTCTGGGGCAAGCTCAAGGGCGGGCCGGTATGGCAGCTCTGGGGCCTGAAGTTGAATAATCTGCCTTTGAGCAATTATACAATCGGAATTGATTCCATTGGGAAGATGACGGCCAAGATGAAGGAGTTTGAGGACTGGCCCATCTTCAAGATCAAGCTCGGCACGGACAGGGATCTCGAAATTGTCAGAGAACTCAGAAAGCACACCAATGCGGTGTTTCGCATCGATGCCAACACGGCGTGGTCAGCGGAGAAGACCATTGCCATCGCACCGGAACTGAAGGATCTGGGCGTCGAATTCCTTGAACAGCCACTGCCCCCCGGTGACAGGGACGGCATGAGACGCGTCTTCGAGGAATGTGTGCTGCCGGTGATAGCGGATGAAAGCTGTCTGATCGAGGAGGACGTCGATTCATGTCACGGATTATTTCATGGTATCAACATCAAGCTCACCAAGGCCGGAGGTCTGACTCCGGCAAGGCGGATGATTGAACGGGCCAGAGAACTCGGGCTCAAGGTCATGGTCGGGTGCATGAACGAAAGCACAGTCGGCATCAGCGCCATCGGCCAACTGCTGCCGATGCTGGATTTCGTGGACATGGACGGCGCGGTTCTGTTGGCCGAAGACATCGCCACCGGCGTTCACCTTGAGAAAGGCCGTGCCGTGTTCCCCGAAGTCAATGGCAACGGAGTCACTCTCCTTTAAATCATGGCAGACTCTCTGATCTCCCCCGAAAACCACACGGCTCTCTGGGCATTCATCGCCGGAGGGACGGCCATCGCAATCTGGCTGGAACAGAGCTATCGATGGGCGGCGCGCCTGAGCGGACCGGTGCTTGCACTTCTCATCGCCATGGTGCTTTCAAACACCCGCGTCATGCCGGGAGCATCCGCCGCTTATGATTTCGTTGGAGACTGGCTGGTCCCGCTTGCTATTCCGCTTCTGCTTTTCCGCGCCAACCTCAGGGAGATCATCCTCACGGGTGGACGGGTCTTTGCGGTTTTTCATCTCAGCGCCATCGGCACAGTCATCGGCACGGCGCTGGCGGTATGGATGCTCAGATCCAGGATTGGTTCGCCTGAGACAGAACAGGCCGCAGGGATGATGGCCGGGAGCTACATTGGCGGCGGCGTGAATTTCATGGCCATCAAAACCAGCTTTGACGTGCCGGAATCCATCGCGAATCCACTGATAGTCGCGGATAACTTTGTGATGGCGGGCATGTTCGTGGTGATGCTCGCTGCAGCTGCCAGCCGGTGGTTCCGGGAGCACTACCCACACCCCCACAGTGTGGATGCATCAACAGACAAAGAGTCAAATCCGGCAGCGGAACACTGGAGCCCTAAGAACATCTCGCTGCTCGACGTGGCCAAAAGCTTCGCATTTGCCTTCGGTGTGCTGGCAATGGCAGAGGTGGGCACAGGAATCATGCAATCCATCTTCGGTGACAGTGAGGACGCATCCGTCCCCATTCGGCTGCTCGGAATTCTGTTCACAAATAAGTTCGTGTTGATCACCGCAGTGAGCCTCGTGCTGGCAACCGTGCTGGCAAAGCCATTCAGCACAATCAACGGACCCGAAGAACTCGGAGCCTACCTCCTGATGATCTTTCTTTTCACCCTCGGGCTGCCGGCAGACCTGCTCAGTGTGCTCACCCAGGCACCCCTCTTTTTTGTGTTCTGTGCAATCATCGCCGGCACCAACCTCCTGTTTACGCTGGCTGCCGGGAAAATATTGAAACTGAACCTCGAGGAAATGATTGTCGCCGTGAACGCCAATCTTGGCGGTGCGCCATCAGCGGCGGCTGTCGCCGTCAGTGCCGGATGGCCCCGACTCGTGGTGCCCGGGCTTCTGGCAGGAATCTGGGGCTACGTGATCGGAACGCCCATCGGAATACTGGTGATGGAACTGCTGCAGAAATAGCAGCAGCCAACCCGTGGACAGGTCAGCATCCGGAACGGCC
>JAUIAG010000288.1 GCA_030425355.1 Verrucomicrobiia bacterium | reverse complement strand
GATTCTTGCCACAAGTGACCCGGACGGGCATCCCCGGGTGCGGCCGGTCTCTCCTGTGCTGACAGAAGGTTTCACGGTTTATGTCGCCAACCTGCGCGTCTACAGCAAAACTGCAGAGATAGCCGCGAATCCAAGGGTCGAATTGTGCTACATGGATCGTGAGCATGACCAGGTCCGCATCAGTGGTGTTGCCGAGGTCCTTTCCGACGCCGGTAAGATCCAGTCCATCTGGGATTTAAATCCGCTGCTGAAACATTACCTTGGCACTCCCGACAATCCTGAGCTGATCATATACCGGATCGCTCCGGTGAGAGTGCGCTACATGAAGGAGTGGGCACTCCACTACCATGAGGTGCCTGTCGACCCGCCCCGGAGTTCATGATTCAGATCCCGGGGACACCGTGATAATGTCGGCTCTCCGGGAATCGATCCGGTTGGCGGTTTCAGATGCTGTCGCGATGTTCGGGAACCGGGCGTCCGGGCCGGAAGCTTTCGATATGATCAATCGATGCATCAGCAACCTGAGAGGACTGCTGCAGTGACGAACCGGACAGAGAGTCTCTGACAATTTGCTCGAGGATAGCCGGGTCGAGTTCCGCTCGGAGATTAATAACCAGCTCCGCGCCTGACACCGGTTCGTCAATGCTCTGGGACAGCTCGGGAACAATGTCATTCCGCACGACATTGATAATCGCGACATCGCCAAGACCGGTGTGTGGGGACAGTGTCATCTTCAGATGGGCAATCTCACCATCATTCGTTGCCACGGCCGACTGGATTTGCGAACACAGGTGCTGCAGCAGCGCGCCCGGGTCAAACTGCCGGTCCGAATTCAGCGAGACTGTGGCGTTCAGCCATCCCAGCAGGGCTTCGCCCTCGGCGTAGATGTCATAGTCAATGTCCATGGCGGGGGTGTTCCCGATCGTTTCCTCAAGCACCCAGTCCATCCATTTTTCGAACTCGATTCCCCCCTGGCGCGCGGAGATTCGGAAGATCCTTGATGCAGGGAATTCGCTCTTCAACACAGCCTCCAGCCCGTCAATTGCCTCCGCGTCCATGGAGTCTGTCTTGTTGATGACGATGGCATGAGCCTCCTGAAGCTGTTTACGGTATATGTACGTGACCTTTGGGGAGAACTGTCGCCCGTCGTCCAGGCCGAGCACGCGCCGGGCCCGCACCGGGTCCACCAGAACCGAAAATGGCGCGAGGTCATATTGATCATTGTAGAGGCGCCTCAGTGGATAGGTCACGGTGGCCACCAGGTCTGTGCAGCTGCCGACCGGCTCGGCAAGAAAGACGTCCGGCTTCGTCGAGGCCGTCAGGTTCTCCGCCGCGTTTGTCAGGGATGAAAACCGGCAGCAGAAGCATCCGCCTGCAATTTCTTCTGTGGCAAATCCCCGGGATCGCAGCATCGCGGTGTCCACCAGACCATTCGCCTGATCGTTGGTGATCAGGCCGACTCTTTTGCCGCCGTCAGCCAGATACTGGCCGAATCTCGCAATGGCTGTGGTTTTCCCTGCTCCAAGGAATCCTCCAATCATGATATATCTGGGCTTGTCCATAAACGTTTCTCCTCAGGTCCTACTCTTCATCCCCATCGCCGCTGGCTGCATCAGCCTCCTGCTCATTTTTCTGCTGCTCCAGTATCCTGTCGATTGTGGTGTCCAATACGGTCACGTAATCATCAACCCCCATGCACTGGGGATCAGGCCTGCCCTCAAATTCAAAAAACCATCCCGAACTGTAGTTGTTCTTCCATGCCTTTTCCATGTCCTTCTCCAGATCAGGGTTGATTCCCCTGAAAGTTCCTTCCCCAACGCAGTAAACATCGGTGATGGCCTTGAAGCCCTCTATCCATCCGATAATCCCGCCAGTGCGGACCGTCGAGCCCGCCGCGACTTCAAAACCAAAATCCACAAGGTTGCCAAGCATCCTGGTGGAGAAACGGGTGAGGCCCACACGCCAGTGTGAGGGGGCAGTCTCCTCCAGCCAGTAGTGGGTCGGACTGTAAAGATAATGCACCGGCAGGTGCGTCACGAAGGTCGATTTCCTGTAAAACCGGGTTTTCCGTTGTTCTTGATCCATGAAATTTCAATTTTCCTTCACCGTGAAGGGGAGTAAACCAGAATCCGGCTCCATCCGGAAGCCGGGAACGCCTCTGTCGGCCTGCTTCCGGAACGGCCCATCTTTTTATTGGGACTGCCTCGCAACGGAGCTATGGTGTGTCCTGTCCAAGTCAGACTGTGACCATGAATTACTTCGATTTCAACGCCACGACACCGGTCTGTGAAGAAGCTCTCAATGCGTGGGTGGAGACAGCCCGCCAGTTTCCCGGTAATCCTTCCAGTCTTCATCGGGTGGGCCGCCGGGCCGATCACGTCCTCGAAGAGTCCAGGGCACTGATCGCCAATTGCCTTGACTGCCTTCCCGGCGAAATACTTTTTACATCCGGAGCCACCGAATCCAACAACATGGTCTTCCACTTCTTCAGTCGCCGGTTGAGCGAGGATGCCGAGGTGTGGATCTCGGCAGTTGAACATCCATGTGTCCAGAGGTCCGCGTCCCGATGGTTCGGCTCAAAGGTGCGCACAATCCCTGTCACCGAAAGCGGTGTTGTCGATATGAGCGCGTTTTCTTCCATGCTGCAGCAGTCCACTCCCGGACTGGTTTCGGTCATGGCAGCCAATAACGAAACAGGCATGCTCCAGCCATGGCAGGAAGTCCGGGACCTGTGCCAGTCCCACGGCATCCCGTTTCACTGCGATGCGGCTCAATGGCTCGGAAAGATGCCCGCCAGGGGACTTGGAAAATGTGATTTTGTCAGCGCTGCCGCCCACAAATTTTCCGGTCCAAAGGGCTGCGGGTTTCTCAAGCTGCCGGCCGATTGCGGCTGGATTCCCTTGATTGTCGGTGGAGGCCAGGAGGATGGGCGTCGTGCCGGGACGGAAAATGTCCAGAGCATCAGGGCTATGGCCGTCGCTCTTCAGACCCGGAACAATCAGCTGACTCCGGAGTTCCTCGACCGGCAAAACCGGGCACGATTGGACTTCCTGGCAGATGTCCTCGACTCAATCCCCGGAACAGCTGTAGTGGGCGATCCGAATAAAAGTCTCTGGAACACCCTGATGATTCAGATGCCCGAAACGGACTGCCGGCAGCGCTGGGTTGTCAAGCTCGATAAAGCCGGCTTTGCCGTGTCTTCAGGTTCTGCATGCTCAAGTGGTGAGGAAAAACCCAGCATGGTCCTCACCGCGATGGGACTTTCTCCTTCGGAGGCCGGCAGGGCGCTTCGGTTCTCCGCCGGATGGGATACCTCAACAGACGACTGGAATGCTCTCCTGCTGGCTTTAAAGAAGGTCCATGATGAGTTGATGGAATCGGTTCCCGGGAACTGATTGATAGCTGTCGGATTTACTCCGGCTCTCTCTCGAACGTCTCCTGTGCTGTCGGTCTGATTCTGCTGAAACGGGCTTTATCTCAGGCCAATTACCGTCCAGATTTTACCAGAATTGAGTGAGCCCTGCATTTCAACAGCCATTCTTCCGGCTGTCTTCCATCTTAATGGCTGGGTGGGACTAATAGATTTGTCTGATGCATCAATATACATAGTGACGCATTGAGGAATGATGCTTTTGATCATCGGAAGTGGATGGCGGATTGGCCGGCTCAATGTGAAGTTCATAATCGGGGCAATCCAGTGTTTTGGCAGATATGTATAAGTCATCGGCGATTTCAGTCGCAGCCAGGTTCCGCCATCCACATTACACCAGCGCTGTGTTGCACCTGCCTGTCCGGGGCCCCGCATGGGCGTTCCTGATCGGAACGTCTCATGCCATCACTGCTTTTTGTTTGAATTTCCGTCTGGAGCGTTGATTCTGATTGGTGATGAGTCGGGACTGGAAGAAGTGGAGGAAATGGTTTGGCTTGTCCGTGGCCGTTGTCGCGGGGTGTGGAGTATTTTTCATTCCATGGTCGCTGCGTGATCCGGTTCGTGTGGAACTTCCATTCCTCAACGGAGTCTGGGTTGATGCCTTCAATCAGGGCATTTTTCGGACGGAGGAAATCGACCAGCTGGTGCAGGATATCGATTCAGCGGGAATAAACGCGGTATTCCTGCAGGTCCGAAGACGCGGTGACCTGCTTTTTGATTCCGACAATGAACCTCGAATGAACCCTCCGGATCAGACCGGCGGGTTTGATCCGGTGAATGAGCTGCAGCAAAGACTCAATGAAGTCAAAGGTGACGTTCAGCTGCATGGCTGGGTGGTGTGCGGCCCAGTCTGGAACCGCAAATCCATTGACCGCCTTCCCGAGGGCCATGTTCTCCGTTCGCATCCCGAATGGCGCATGGTTCGGGATGACGGTGAAACATGGGATGGCGGGGAATACTACCTCGACCTCGGATTGCCACAGGTGCAGAAACACCTTCAGAAGATATGTGCTGAACTGGCAGCCTCCGGCCGTGTTGACGGCATCCATCTGGACTATATACGCTACCCCGGAAGAAACTGGGGATACCATCCTGAAGTCATCAGAGAATTCCAAACGCTTTATGGAACCAGCGGGAAACCGGCTCCCGATGATTCACGATGGATGGCTTTCCGGCGCGATAAAATTTCCGACCTGGTGGCATCCATCTACTGCCGCATCAAAAGCATCGATCCAACTCTGATTCTGTCTGCCGCCACTATCACCTTTGCTCCCGGTCCGGATAAAGCATCGGACTGGTTTTATACATCGGCTTATGCCTACCTCTTTCAGGACTGGAAATCATGGCTTGATCGGGGCATTCTGGACTGGGCCATTCCGATGTGTTACTTCAATGAAACCCGCCATGCTGATAATTATAGAAAGTGGGTGGACTTTCTATCACAATGGGAGTCTTCATCAAGGGTGGCTATCGGTCAGGCACTTTATTTGAACAGTTTTGAAGATAATTTCCGTCAGTTTGAGTATTCCTTAACCCATGATGCCATCCTGGGTCGATTTCTTGGAGTGGTGGGCTACTCCTACGCCAATCCGGTGGCCTCATCGACAGCTGGTCAACAATCGCCGGTCATGGAGAACAACGGCAATCAGCCTGATCAATTCCGCGACATTTACCCCACAAGAATGGCCTCATCGGAATCAGGCGAATCAAGCCTGATGCTGCTCAGTCGCCGCCCCGATCCGCCAGTCATCAGCCACGACTCTCTCTCCCTGAAAACCGGACATCTGGCCTTTGACATCGATGCACCCCCGGAAAGCCTTTATGGCAAGACCGCCGGTATTTCAATTTACAGGGATTCAGAACTCATCAGAACGACTGCCATCAATGCCGCAGGATTCGGATGTGCTCTCGACATCCCCTACGGGGCCTGTGAAGCAGCCCTCCTCTACAAAGCCCCCGCATCTGAACCCAGGGAAGTGTCAAGACAGGCCGTCGTGGTCCAGCCCGGAAAGGTCACATATCTTCACTTTTCACTTCAGGAGACGGCTTCACTCCCGGAATCCCCGCAATAATCACTGGTTGAATGGCCATTCCTGCCTCAGAATGATTCGCATGATCAGCAGAAGAACTTTCGTCAGGAAATCCGTGATTGCGTCAGCCGGGCTGGCCGCTGCTCAACAGGCGCTCCTTCTCAAAGCCGCCGATCCCTCTGACATCCCTCCGGATCCAGCCAGAAGAAAAGTATGCGCCTTCATCAAATTCATTCAGGATCTGGAATTCGATAGACTTGGAGCCGAGATGGCCTCCATCGGTCTTGACGGTGTTGAAGCCACCATTCGCCCGGGAGGGATTATCACCCCCGACCAGGTCCAGGATAAACTGCCTCTCCTCGTCGACGCCCTCAAAAAGCATGGAATCGAAATTACCATCATGGCCTCTCACGTGAACCGGGCCGATGACCCGGTGATGCGTCAGGTTCTTGAGACAGCCTCAACTCTGGGCATCCGACAATACCGAATGGCCTATTATCGGTATGATCGCGATATTAACGTGTCCAAAACACTTTCAGAATCCCGGGCGATCCTCAAGGATCTGGCTCAACTCAATGCGGAACTTGGTATCCAGGCCCTCTATCAGAACCATGCCGGACTCCGATATGTCGGTGCCGGTATCTGGGACATCGTCTCCATACTCGAGGATATCGACCCGGCACAGGTTGCCCTTGCCTTCGATATCCGTCACGCCACCGTGGAAGGCGGTTTCTCCTGGCCGGTGGACTGGAAACATGCACTTCCTCATGTTCGTGCCGCATACCTCAAGGATTTCGAGTGGAATGACGGCAAGGTGCGGAATGTCCCCCTCGGCACAGGAATGGTCCAGATGACTGAGTTCATCAGGCTGCTAAAGACTGATACCCCTCTCTCTGTTCCCATCAGCCTGCACATTGAATACCTCGACCACGAGGGGACAGACCCTAACCTCAGGGCCATTCGCTCCGACTTCCAAAAACTCAATTCCATTCTCCCCTGAACAAGGGACAGACCCTGAACAAGGGACAGACCCTGAACAAGGGACAGACCCTGAACAAGGGACAGACCCTGAACAAGGGACAGACC
>JAUIAG010000287.1 GCA_030425355.1 Verrucomicrobiia bacterium | reverse complement strand
GGTGACGACTTTGATTTTTGTTCGAGGACGGCGTTGATGTTCCGGTCGATGAGCCGGACGGATTCGGCATTGTACTTGTGCCCCATCCCCGCACCGATGACATGAGCGAGTCTCATGTCATGCTCCGCAAGTGCGGACTCCATAACCCTTGCTGCCTGGATCTGCTTGTCGACCTCGCCGCTGTAGGCAATGACCGGGAGACTGGATAGGTTGACGGCGTATTCGGTGGCATCGTAAAGCTGAAAGAGTTTTCGCTCCCAGTCCGGGCGAGCGGGCTTTGATGCCAGTCCGAGATATTCGGCCGTTTCAGCGAAGCCTGCTCCCGGTGAGGCGGCAGCCCAGAAGTCGGCGTGGTGGGCAGCAAGGTGCCAGACACCGCCACCTCCCATGGAGAACCCCCGGAGAACGATGCTGTCCCGGTCGACAGGATAGTCGCGGCACACCGCTTCAATCGCCTCAAAGACATCGACCTCACCGGCAAACTTGTAGGCGTTGCAGTATCGTCCGTATGGATGCAGCGTGATGGCATCGCCTGTATCAAACGGGGACCGGCTCTTCTTCCGCTGCTGAAGAAATTTGATTTCATTGAGAGAGTCATCGCGGCCATGCAGCCAGACATTGAGTCGGTAGGGCTGGTCGGGATTCATCGAGAAGTCCTCCGGCAGTTCCAGTCCGTATGGCTGGACCGAATTGTCAATGGCTGACTGATAGCCCCGAAGCACCATTCCGCCGGTCGATTGCCCGGACAGCCATGATGGGCGCCGAGTGCGGAGGTCGTCGATGCGGCTCAGTGCCTCATCCAGCAGCTCAAAGGCGGCCTGCACCTGTCCCCTGTCAGCAAACTCCCCGTTTCGACGGGCAAAGTCCGCCGCCTTGGCGAAAACCTCAACATCCGGTCCGAAAGCCTCACGCATGCCACTGTCGGGAAGCACTGCAAGTGCCTTCCGGACATCCGAGATACGGCTTTCGAGTTGAAGGGATTCCTGTTCTGTCAGTTCGTATCCGCCCTGGATTCGCCGCATTGCCTGTGAATGGGCACTTGTTGCTGCAAGGGCTGACACCATCAGGACTATCAGGACCGCTATGCTCCCAAAGGCTTTCCTCCGCCATGATACGCAGTGCATGACCTCATCCAAGCACCACACCTGAGCCTCCACAACTGTTTTCTGGCACCCCACGGAATCGTTTCTCTGGAGTCCTTTGCCTCGTGCATGTAAAGTCTTACCGGTATTTATCCAGAACCAATGGGAGAAGAGCAGGCAGCGGACAGATGTGGCGATGGGGAGACAGGTGTGCTGGTTCTCGGGGCGACAGGTGCCACCGGACGGCTGGTCGTCCGGCAGCTTCTTGAGTCCGGCAACCGCGTGACTGCCATCGTGCGCTCTGGCGGGAAAATCCCGGAAGAACTCCATTCGAATCCTCTTCTGACTGTTCTTGAGAAGGAAATCAGTCAGGTTCAGGTGGGTGAGCTGATCCCGTTGATGGAAGAGTGCGACTCGGCGGTTTGCTGCCTGGGTCACACCATGAGCTGGAAGGGTGTTTTCGGTCCACCCGGACGACTTGTTGCGGATGCAGTGAAGCTGTTGTGTCAGGCAGCGCTGCAGATTGATCGCCCTGGGCCGTTCCGGCTGGTGATGATGAGTTCGACCGGTCATCGCAATGCCGATTTTCATGAAAAGATCCCGCTGCCGGATCTGTGTATCCGCTTTATTCTGAAACTGCTCCTGCCACCCTTTGCCGATACCATCGCGGCCTCCGAGATTCTCAGAACTGAAATCGGGCCATCCGATGCACAGCTGGAATGGGTGGCGCTGAGACCCGATTCACTCATCGACCGGGCAGAGGTCACCTCATACGAGGTCTGCATCTCGCCAACCAGAAGTGCAATCTTCAACCCGGGCCAGTCCAGCCGTATCAACGTGGCCCATTTCATTGCCCGCCTGATCAATGACGAGGATCTGTGGAATATCTGGCGCGGCCGAATGCCGGTGCTCTACAACCGCGAGTGATGACGAACTTTTCTGCCCCGTCCCGTGACTGTAGAAAACTGTTAACAGGTGCCAGGCACCCGTTGTCCGTTACTTCTGGATTCAACCGCCTGCGGTTGTCTATAAACCAGTCATGAAGATCCCGTTTAAGCACTCCAGGAATCTACTCGTTTCTGTTTTTTGCTGTCTTTCAGCATTCCGGATTTTCAACATAAGTGCATCAGGAGATGACAGGGATCCCGAGCCGTTGCGGCTGCTGTCTCCAGGGGATTTCGAGGTGTTCCAGCGTGCTTCAGCCACCGGGGGGCCGGTTCTCATCGAAGGTGAGGCTGCCATGGATGACGGGCATCACCCACGGCTCGAATGGCGATGGACTGATGCGGAATCTGATAATCCGGCATGGCAGCGGATGGATGCCGACTGGTCCGGACATCAGTTCACTTTTCGACCGGTCCTGCCTGCCGGCGGATGGTATCGCATTGAGGTGCGGGTATCTTCCGGAGGGGGAATCAATGCTCCGTCAGCCATCGTTGAGCATGTGGGAGTTGGCGAGGTTTTTCTGGTGGCGGGGCAATCCAATTCGGCCAATCACGGGGAAGCCAGACTGGAGACTGCGACAGGCCGTGTTTCGGCCTTCGATGCGGATCGCGCTGTCTGGCAGCCGTGCCGCGACCCGCAGCCGGGAGCCAGTGGCTCAGGCGGCAGTTTCATGCCGCCCCTTGGCGACGCGCTGGTTGAAGCGCTGGATGTTCCCGTCGGTTTTATCGCCTGCGGAATCGGTGCCACCAGTGTCCGGGAGTGGCTGCCTGCCGGATATACATTTCCCAACCCGCCCACCATCGAATCGCGCGTCCGCCGCACCGCGGCTGGAGTCTGGGAATCAGATGGAGATGCCTTCGGGAATCTGATGAGCCTTCTCAAAACCGCGGGGCCCGACGGAATCCGTGCAGTGCTCTGGCACCAGGGCGAAAGCGATGCCAATCAAAGAGATCCCTCGAGAACGCTCCCCGGGGAGCTCTATCGCCAATACCTGACCGTCATCATCAGCGAATCCCGGAGGATTGCCGGATGGGAAATTCCATGGATGGTCGCGCAGGTCAGTTATCATGTCCCCGGCGACGAGGCCTCTCCCGATATCCGTGCCGCACAGGCGTCCCTGTGGGCCGGTGGTGTGGCTCGCAAAGGCCCCGATACCGATGCACTCAAAGGGGCGCTTCGCGAATCCGGAGGACAGGGCGTTCACTTCAGCCGCGCCGGCCTTAAGGCTCATGCCAGGGCTTGGGCGGACTGTCTCCTCCCATGGATCCAATAGTGATGGCGAAACCGGCCGTCCGCCGTCCCGGGTGCCAGGCACATTTTGTCTGGCGCTTCCGGCTGGGATATAGGGGAAATTCTTAGTCGGGATAGGGATTCATCGCTAAGGATCTCAGGGATGGCGCCTGATTGTCAGGGAAGACCGGATTTCCGATGATCTGGAGCATGACGAACCAACCGGAGATAGGCAGCTGGACATACGCCCTTCCCACAAGGGGAAAAGGAGCGGGAAAGGAAATCAACATGGTGGATTTCTTCAGACCGCGGGATCACCGTGGTTCAGAGCGGACAGCGGATCAGCTGAAGGGTGAGACTGCCATCATCCGAAAGCTCGGACGGTCTGAGGAATTCCACAAGCTTCAGTCCTCGTTTGAAAAGGCTTTTGAGATGCCGCTGGCGATATGCAGTCCCGAGGAGCAGCAGCCGGTCATGCATGGACGCGCCCGTGAGAACAATTTCTGCCGGATGCTTTTTGCCAGAAGCGAGACCTGTGAGGCCTGCATCCTTCATCAGCGGCGCATCCACGATGAGGCACGGGAAACAGCCTCGACCTGCACCCGCACCTGCCCCCACGGCATGGTGGATGCGGCGGTTCCCATTGCGAAGGACGGACGGGTCATCGGCTATCTTCGCACCGGACAGGTTTTCGAGAATCACCCGACCAAAGCCGACTTTGCCGAAACCATGGAGCTGCTGATGGAGGAAAGCGACGATATTGCACCCGATGAAATATACGAGGCATTTTTCCAGACACGGGTTGTCGGTCATGACAAAATGTCCGGTATTCTCGGGCTTCTGGAGATCTACGCAGAGAGGCTGAGCCGTCTTGCGGGAGAGCTGGAACTGGCCACCGACAGCCTCGAGCCCGGTATCATCAAGCGCACCCGCGAATATATCCGGAACAACCTCGATCAGCCACTTTCTCTGGAGTCCGTCTCGAGGGTCGTGCACTGCAACAGCTTCTATCTCTGCAAGCTGTTCAAGAAAGTCACCGGGTCCTCATTCACCGAATACATCAACCAGATGCGCCTCAAACGGGCCAAGGAACTCCTGGTCAACCAGGACCTACGCATCAGTGAAGTGGCCATGGATTCAGGCTTTCAGTCCATCACCCATTTCAACCGGGTATTCCGCCGCGTTGTCGGATGTTCCCCGACTGATTATCGGCGAAACCACGAGGCAGTACGAATGACAGCTGTCAGTCAGTGATGATCTGTCCAACCCGAATTCATGATCTGTCCTGCCGCCGGGGTTGCCGACGCCGTGATAATATTGCCTTTTTTTAAGTTTCATCCATGAGTCACTGCGAGAACCAGGGACAGTCCCTTCCTGGGCACAATCACAACCCGCATCACAACGGATCGGCATCCACCGCACCGGAGGCCCGGCCCGGGCTTTCCACATCCGGCGGCTGCCCGTCCCCATCGGATAAACCGCAGAATCCGGCCCAGACGAACAACCATTATACCCACCGCCGTGCTGAATCCAGCGGGGACCATCTCAAGGCCATCATTGAAAATGTGGTCGAGGGGATCATTTCGATCGACGACCACGGCATCATCGAGTCGATAAACCCTGCGGCGCTGAGGATATTCGGGTATACCAGCGAGGAACTGATTGGTCAGAATGTGAAGATGCTGATGCCGGAGCCTTACCGGGGTCATCATGACGGGTATCTGCACGCCTATCGCCAGACGGGTGAAGCGCGGATCATCTCCAAGGGCCGGGAAGTTCTTGGCCGCCGTAAGAACGGGGAAGTCTTTCCAATGGATCTCGCAGTGGGTGAGGTGAATCTCCCCGGACGCCGGCTTTTCACCGGAATAATCCGGGACATCTCCGAGCGAAAGAATTCCGAGATCCATGTTCGTCAGCTGGCGCGGTCGCTGCAGGAGAAAAACCAGGAACTGGAGTCGGTGGTCTACATCGCCTCGCACGACCTTCGATCGCCACTGGTCAACATCCAGGGATTCAGCATCGAGCTTTCCCACTCGTGTCGTCGTCTCACACAGCTTCTCGATTCATCAAAGCTTTCCGAACCCGCCCTGCAGAACGAACTCGACACCATTCTCAAGGAGGAAATTCCCGAGGCCCTGGAGTTCATATTTGCGGGCGTCAACAAAATGGACGGTCTTCTCTCCGGGTTCCTCAAGTTCTCCCGCCTGGGACGGGTGAGCATGGATCAGCGGTGTCTGGATCTCAATTCACTCATCCGCGAGGTCCTCTCGGCCATGAAGTACCAGATCCAGCAGAAGAGCGCCCGTATCGAAACCGGTTACCTCCCGGAGTGCTGTGCGGATCACCTGCAGTTGAGTCAGGTCTTCACCAACCTCATCGACAACGCCCTCAAATACTCCGATCCCGACAGGGCCCCCCGAATCTCCATCTACTCCGAGGAATCGCCCCACGAGAATGAAATCATCGTGGTGGTCCAGGACAACGGAGTCGGTATCCGACCGGAACACCTGGAGAAAATTTTTGATGTCTTCTTCCGGCTCCAGCCTCACGAGGGAATTGGTGAAGGACTGGGACTGGCGATTGCCAAGAGAATTGTCCACCGACTGGGTGGGCGGATCTGGGTGGATTCCAGTGTCAACGAGGGCAGCCGGTTCTTTCTTGCGCTTCCAATCCAGTCCGATAACGGGTAGGATCCTCCCTGTCAACGAATGGAAAAACAGGAAGTGAAAATTCTCATAGCGGACGATGACCCGGGACATGTCCGTCTGGTGATAAGAAATCTCCAGCGCGGAGGACTCACCAATGAAATCCTGACCTTTTCCACCGGGCGGGAAATTCTGGATTTTCTTCAATCGATTATCAGCCCTGACAGGGGTCGTGATCCGAAAGACAAGGATCCCCTGCATGGATCCTACCTTCTGCTGCTTGACATCCGCATGCCGGATATCGATGGGGTCGAGGTGCTGCGCCGCATCAAGGAGGACCCGCAGCTGCGCCGTCTTCCGGTGACCATGCTGACAACCACTGACGACCCGCGGGAGATTGCCCGTTGCTACGAACTGGGCTGTTCCCAATACATTGTCAAACCGGTGGATTATGAGAAATTCGCCGAAACCGTCCGGAAGTTCGGCATGTTCGTCACACTGGTGAGACTTCCTCAGGTATGATGCAAACCAGTCCCGTCCGGTTCCACAGGCGGGAGTCCGCCGGCCTTCACTGTTTCAGGCCTGTTTCCCACCAGCCATGAGCATGGAAAAAAATGACCAGACGCTCCTCGTGGTTGATGATGACCCGGGGTTCCTTCGGCTCATGGGCAAGG